>JAAZFW010000027.1 GCA_012511525.1 Clostridiaceae bacterium | reverse complement strand
ACGAACCGCTCAACGTCTTCGTGATCGACCAGTTGCTGCAAGACTGCATCCGCTACATCCGCAGCCAGACGGAAAACCGCTCCAGGCGCAACATGCTGATCATCGTGACACGCATGCAGGAGGCTGAGGAAATCGCGTCCTGCGGCGCCGGCGTGGTCAATTTTCTCGGCAAATTCAGCGGCGGCACGCTCGGCGTCCTGCTGCTGTCGACCGGACAGCACCGCTTGTTCTATCCGGCTGACCGGACCTTGCAGCCGCACAGCCACCGCTGGTACCAGGACCGCCATCGCCAACGCCTGCTCAGACTGATCTTTCGCCTGCAGCATGGCGGAGCGCAGGTGCGATCAACGCGCGAGCATATCGAATCATGATTCAGGTCTGGCTGCGCCCCGGCACGCAAAAAGCGGTCGCTTCCGGCCACCCCTGGGTTTATCGCAACCAGATCGATCCGGAAGCGGGAGACCTGGCGTCCATGCCGTCGGCCGAGCCCGGCAGCCTGGTGACCGTGCACGACAGCCGGGGCCGTTACCTGGGCAGCGGATTCTACAACCCCCGTTCCATGATCACCGTCCGGCTGCTGACACACCGGCTCGAGACGCCGGATGATTCCCTGATCGTCCGTCGCATCGAGGAAGCCCTGGCCTTTCGCGAGGCTAACCGGCGCCCGGATACCGACAGCTACCGGCTGGTTTTTGCTGAGGCGGATCGCCTGCCGGGCCTGATCGTCGACCAGTACGGCGATACCGTGGTTCTCCAGGTGCTGGCCCTGGGCATGGAGCGCTGGCAGGAGACGGCCGCGGCCTGCCTTGTAGAGAAGCTGCGTCCGGCGCGCCTGATCCTGAAAAACGACGATCCGATCCGGCTCAAGGAAGGTCTGGAGCTCTACCAGCGCGCTTACTATGGCGACTTGGCCCGCCAGGTGACGATCCGGGAGAACGGGTTGCTCATGAAGGCGGACCTCGACCAGGGCCAGAAGACCGGCTATTTCCTCGACCAGAAAGCCAACCACGACCGCCTGCGGCGTTTTTGTGCCGGCCGGCGCGTGCTCGATGCTTTTTGCTACAGCGGCGGCTTCGCGCTGAACGCGGCAGCGGCCGGTGCGGTGGCGGTCACGGCTGTTGATATCTCGCCGGAAGCCGTGACACTGGCCCTGGTGAACGCCGAGCTGAATGGCCTGTCAGAAAAAATCACGTTCGCTTCGGCCAACGCCTTCGATTTTCTGCGCGAGGCAGTCGCCAAACGGCAAAGCTTCGACACCATCGTGCTAGACCCGCCCGCCTTCGCCAAGAGCCATGGTGCGCGTGACGGCGCCCGGCGCGGCTATAAGGAGATCAATCTGAGCGCTTTCCGGCTGCTCGGACCCGGCGGCATCCTGGCGACACACTCCTGTTCCTACCACATGCCCCAACCGATGTTCATCGAAACCGTCATGGAAGCGGCTTGGGATGCACGCCGGACCGTCCGCCTCCTGGCTGTTCACCGCCAGGATTTCGATCACCCGGTTCTGGGCGGTTACCCCGAGTCCCATTACCTGAAAAGTCTCTGGGTGGAGGTTATTGCCTGATCCGAACAAGCCTTGTGTCACATAGTCACTGAAAGAGAAACCGGCTTCGGCTAAGCTAAGTGGGTTGAATTTTGGTGAAAGGCTTAGGTGGTGACATGAAGGTTATCGTGATCGGCGGCGTCGCCGGGGGAGCATCTGCGGCAGCCCGCCTGCGCAGGCTCGACGAACAGGCGGAAATTATCCTGCTGGAAAAAGGCGAGTATATATCTTACGCAAACTGCGGCTTGCCCTACTATATCGGCAACGTGATCAAGGAAAAGGACGCGCTGTTTGTCCAGACGCCGGAAGCGATGCACGATCGCTTCAATCTGGATGTCCGCGTCATGAACGAGGCTCTCTCGATCGACCCCCAGGCGCACCTGGTCCGTATCCAGGAACGCCGAACCGGACGCATCTATACCGAGAGCTATGACAAGCTGGTCCTTTCTCCAGGCGCAGAGCCGAAAAAACCGCCGATCGAGGGCTTGGACCTTGAAGGGATTTTCACCCTGCGCACCGTTCCGGACACGTTCCGGATTCACGAGTACATCGACAAGCATGCCGTGCGCAACGCCGTGGTTATCGGCGCCGGCTTTATCGGCGTCGAGATGGCCGAGAACCTCAAAGACCGCGGCATCGATGTCGCCCTGGTCGAGTTCACCGACCAGGTTGTCGCATCCATGGACGCCGACATGGCGTCATTCCTGCACCAGCACATGCGCCTGAAGGGCCTTAACTTGCTTTTCCGCACCGGTGCCGCCGGGTTTGCCCGCCATGCGGACGGCCGGCTGCAGGTCCGTCTGACGACCGGTCACACGCTCGACACCGACCTGGTCATCTTCAGTATCGGGATCACCCCGGATAACCGCCTGGCCAAGGAAGCCGGGCTCGAACTGGGCATCGGCGGCAGCATCAAGGTGGATCGCCGCCTGCGCACATCCGACCCGGATATCTATGCGGTCGGCGACGCCATCCAGATCGAAAACCTGGTCACCGGACAGCCTGGCCTGATCCCGCTGGCCGGCCCGGCCAACAAGCAGGGGCGGGTCGCGGCCGAGAACATCGCCGGCCGGGACAGCGTCTTCGAAGGGGTCCAGGGCACGGCTGTCCTCAAGGTTTTCGACATGACCGCGGCCAGCACCGGCCTGAACGAGAAGCAGCTCAAGCGCGACAAGATCCCCTATGAGAAAACGTATATCCACCCGCTGGACCACGCTGGGTACTACCCGGGCGCCATCCAGATGTCCCTGAAGATGCTCTTTGATCCGGCAAACGGCCGCATTCTAGGTGCCCAAGCCGTCGGCGTCAACGGCGTCGAGAAGCGCATCGATGTGCTGGCGACCGCCCAGCGTCTCGGGGCGACCGTCATGGACCTCGAAAAGTTGGAACTGGCCTACGCGCCGCCATACTCTTCGGCCAAGGATCCGGTCAACATGCTTGGCTTCACCGCGCATAACATCATCAAGGGCGACGTCAAGGTGTTCCATTACCACGATGTGGCCGACCTGGACCTGGCAGAAGCGCTGCTGGTCGATGTGCGCACGCCCGAGGAGTTCGCCCTGGGGTCGATCACCGAGGCGATCAATATCCCGCTTGACGAAATCCGCCAGCGTGTCCATGAACTGCCCAAGACGAAGAAAATCTACATCCTGTGCCAGGTCGGCCTGCGCGGCTACCTGGCCGCCCGGATTCTGACCCAGCTCGGGTACGAGCAGGTCTACAACTTGAGCGGCGGCTACAAGCTTTACCATACCGTGGTGATGGACCAGTCGGCGGAGATTCCCTTCGACTGCTTTGGCCTGCCCGTCAACGAAGGTGAGGGCGAAAAGCTGGTCTACTGCCCGGTGCCCGAAACCGGCCCGGCGAAGGCAGCCCGTCAGCCGCGTACGTTAACCATCGATGCCGGCGGCTTGCAGTGCCCCGGACCGATCCTGAAGCTAGCGGAAGGCATTCGCCAGATTGAGTCCGGCGACCGCCTGATCGTTTCGGCCACAGATCCTGGCTTCGCGTCCGATGTCGGGATCTGGTGCGAGCGGACCGGGCACCGTCTGGAGGATCTTGCCGTCAAGGGCGGCATCTACACGGCCAGCATTATCAAGGGCGAGGCGCAGGTCCAAAACCAGTCGCAGGACGGCGGCAACGACAAGTCGATCGTTCTGTTCAGCGGCGATCTGGACAAGGCGATCGCGGCCATGATCATCGCCAACGGCGCTGCGTCCATGGGCCGGAAAGTGACCATTTTCTTCACGTTCTGGGGCCTCAATGTGCTGCGGCGCAGCCACCGGGTCGCGGTCAGGAAAACGGCAATCGAAAAGATGTTCGGCTGGATGATGCCGCGCGGCAGCCGCAAGCTGGGCCTGTCGCGCATGAACATGGCCGGCCTCGGCAGCCAGATGATCCGGCAGGTCATGAAGCACAAGAACGTTTCCTCGCTGGAGGAGCTGCTTGAAACAGGCCTTGCCAACGGTATCCGTATGGTCGCCTGCCAGATGTCCATGGATGTCATGGGCATCAAGCCAGAAGAACTGCTTCCGGGCATCGAAATCGGCGGCGTCGCCACGATGCTGGGCGCTGCCGAACGATCCGATACCAGTTTGTTTATTTAAAAGCCCTTAGTACTATAGCGCAAGACATTTATGTAAAACATTAGGATCTCGCTTTTCTTTATTCAGATGCTCAGGCAGTAGAAGCTGCTGATTCATCAAATTTTTAATTCTTGTCTTGCGCTATAGTACTAGCAACAGTTGTATCATGTTGCTGCTATGAAGATCAAATACAGGACAGCCTCAACCGCATGACCGCCATGCACAAAACAGTGCTCCAGACCGTACTCTTTTTTAAGTTATTGAAGATTGTGTTTTCAATATCCCATCGGCCACGAATCATTTTGAACGAAGTTTCCAATGGCATGTCCATGCAACTGGTCACGATCAGGATCTGGTTGTATCTGTCATGCAATCTCTTTATTGCGAATTTCGCAAATCTCAACTTACAATCACCTTGACCCTTTTGGAAGGTTCTTTGTTTCGACCCAATAAGAATATGAACCATAATTACAGCGCGTCTATTGAAAAAAGGTATATACATGGTATATACTATGTTCTAAAGGAGATGATCACAATGTTGACAAAAATTGCAAAATGGGGAAATGGCAGAGGCATTCGCTTATCAAAAACATTGTTAAGCAGCGCTAACTTGGCAGATAATGATCAAGTGAAAGTAATCGTTGAAAAGGGCCGGATAATAATTGAAAAAACAGCAAAACGCCACATGACACTTGAGGAAAGAATGAAGGGTTATGAAGGCAAATATGAAGATGAATTGGTAGACTGGAACAATCCGGTTGGAAAAGAGGCATGGTGATGGCGAGTTATCCGCAACAAGGGGATATTGTATTCACGAACTTCGATCCCCAAAGTGGCCACGAGCAAAGTGGACGTCGACCAGCCCTCATCATCAGTAATAATCGATATAATCGATTATCCAGTCTTGTGATTGCTTGTCCAATCACAAACACGAATAAAGGATTCCCCTTGCATGTTAAACTCGATGGCAGAACAAAAACGACAGGCGTTGTTTTATGCGACCAAGTCAAATGCATGGATTCAGTCGCGAGAGGGATAACCTTTATCGAAAAAGCACCAATTGATATTGTCGACGAAGTTTTAGATATAATCATAGGAATAGTTGAGAGGTAACAAGCCAATCCTCATCTCGAGCTGCCTGATGTTTACTCGCTTTTTAACAGGACAAAAATAACGAAACGCTACCCGCTTTCACGAACAATCTCCAACATTTGCCCTAAATTATAAACAACACCAATCATTATTTGGTTCGGGTGTCCAAAGACGGTATTGATAAAGCAAGCTAAATAATCAATGGCTGGCTTCGCGAGCGATTTTGAGCCTCTAAAATGCAGATTGTCAGCAAACAACAAAAAAAAGTAAGGAAATAGCCTGTTCTGCTGCCTATTCCAGTACCCTTCTTGCGTTTATGGCTCCCACTTTCAGAAAATACCACAGTTTTGAGCGCACGTATCCCCTGGCCGGCATCTCGTCGCCCCGGTATTTGCGCCTCAGAACAGAAGGGATTCCTTCGACTGCGTTGCGCAATCGCGTCAGTTGCATTCCGCGACCAGAGGTCCGGCGAGCTCACTCAGGAAGAAGAGCTTGCCGGGCCTTGTCGGCATATAGGAGGACGGCACCCAGGTGTCCGGCCCGTAGCGCAGCGTCATCCACAGCGACAGGCCCTGCCATTGCATGCCCCGGCCCAGGACACCGTCCGCGCCGCCGATGATCCAGTCCGACTGCAAAAAGAGTCCGGGGCCGATCGTGTTGGCCCGGCAGGGCACCAGCGTGGTCCGGCTCTTGAACGATGTGATCGCGTTCTGCTCGATTGTCAGCGGATGGAGCCGGGCACCCAGCCGGTGGGTCTGGCTAAGCCAGTCGGTCTCCTGATCGAATTCAGCGGCAAAATGCGGTTCCCAGAAGGCGATGTGGCACATGCGGCCGATGCCGAACACCGTGACCAGCCGGGCGCCCTGCCGCTTGAGCTCGGCGATCCGGTCGGCATAGCGGGGCAGTTCGTCAGGCGTGGCGAAGTGGCGCTGGGAGACCGGGACCGTCAGGTCGCCCAGGGGGCCGTAGAAAGCGGTCTCCATGGCGTTCTGGAACGCGCCCGGATTGTCGGGCGGCAGTGTGTTTCCCTCGCCGTCCGACCATTCGTCCATGTTGAAACCATGGACATGGCCGCAGCCGACGCCCCATTCACGCAGGAAAAAGACAGCCCAGCGGTACATGCCCATTGGGCCGACCGGCAAGATCATGGCCAGGGGGATGCCATCCTCGCGTGCCTGGCGGATGGTTAAGGCGATTTCATGCCCCATCAGGGTGTCGAAATCCGCCAGCGTGGTGCAGGAAATCGGCGTAAACCGGTCGTGCCACCAGCTTTGACGCTCGGTGATCGCCTCAGGCGGGTGGCTTGCGCACCGGTCGATGCGGGCCATGTCCCATCCGGCCGGGTAGAAGGATTCCAGCAGCGATCCCTTGACGGTTGAAATAAAGTCCATGTGACGGTTCCTCCTCATTAACGCTTCAGGGCAGCAGCCGGCGTGTCGGCTGGCGCGGCCAGACCGCCGCGCTTTGGAAGCCTTCGGCATAGTGGACGCCGCATTGCAGGCCGCGGAACTTGGAGCAGGTCGCCACGAAGTCGATAAAATCGATCTTGTCGTGGTCGCGCATCCAGTCGATCTGGCTGTGGTGGCAGCCGAGCGCTTCCAGCTTGACCTCGATCACATCGGAGATATCGACGTATTCGGCAGGCAGGAAATTAACGCCGGCCAGGGTATCCATGTAATAAAGCGGCGTGATGGCCGCGACGCCGGCCGCCCGGTCCTGTTGGTTCCAGATGCTGGCGGAAAAGCTGGCGTCGAAAGCCAGTTTTTGCACCTCCAGGTGATCCTGCATATAGTCCTGCGGGCTGTGGGTGATGACCAGGTCCGGCTTGGCCTGGCGGACAACCTCGGTCAGAGCCTTGATCTGTTCCGGATCCCGGCTGTTGACTTCCAGGTCCGGGACGTCAAGCGTCAGGACCTGGGCCCCGATCCTCCGTCCGGCTTCCCTGGCTTCCTCCAGCCGGATTTCACGCAGACTGACCGGGTCGATCAGGACATGGCCGCGGCAGCCGTTGGCGACATGGCAGATGGTGACGGTGTCGCCGCGCTGCACGCAGCGGGCCAAGGTTCCGAAACAGCCGATTTCCAAATCATCGGGATGACACCCGATCGCGAGTACGCGCATGGCAACCTCCTCGTTACGTCGCTTGCAGCTGCAGCAGCAGGGCGCGGGCGGTTTGGATGTCCCGGACTTGCTCCGGCCCGGAAATTTCCCGCTCGATCGTCAAGTGCCCCTGGTAGTTGATCTCCTTGAGCTTGCGGATGATCTGGGGCAGGTCGACGCGGCCCTGGCCCAACGCTTTTTCATGGCCGAGGCGGCGGCCGTCGGTCGGGTACTCGCCGTCTTTGCAGTGGACGCCGCGCACATACGGCCCCAGGATGTCCAGCGCGTCCGCCGGGTTTGCCTTGCCGTACAGCAGCAGGTTGGCCATGTCGAAATTAACGCCGAGGTTGGCGGTGCCGATATCCTGCATGGTGCGCAGCAAAGTGACCGGTGTTTCCTGGCCGGTTTCAAACAGGAAATACTGGCCGCGCCCCTGCATGACCTGGGCCAAGTGGCGCAGCGCGCAGACGACGCCCGTATAATTGGGGTCGTCCGGGTTTTCCGGCAGAAAGCCGACATGAGTCACGATGTCCGTCACGCCGATCTGAGCCGCAAAGGCGCTGGCCGCCAGCAGTTCCTGGAGCCGCTGCCCGCGGTAGGCGGGGGGGACGAGGCCAAGCGTTGCCGGCCCGCCGGTGAAATTCCATTCCTTAGGTCCGCTCCAGCCGGCCCACAAGGCGGAAATTTCAAGTCCGCTCTGCTCGCGGGCCTGCCGGACAATCCGGGCCTGCTCCTCGCAAAAGAGCGTGCTGTCCCAGATGTTCAGCTGGCAGCTGTCCAGACCGAGCTGGCGCGCCTGCCCGAAGGCAGATGCCAGATCCGTGCCGGGGCGATAGCCGATGATCGATCCGATTTTCATCCACGTACCTCCTGATCCTTGAGCGTGACGCGTGTCCCGCCCGCCAGCGCGCTGTCCCGCAGGGCCTCGGCCAGCAGGACCGAGCGCAGGGCGCTTTGCGGCGGGTTGATCTCGTTGGGCCGGCCGGATTCCAGAAGGCCGGTGAAATAGCGGATCTCGCGCTCGATACCGCCTTGTTCGTAGGGCAGGTCGGCGGCAAAACTGTCGCCGCCGCGCGGATAGACGGTAACCTTGCTGCCGTCGAAAATCACGGTGGCCTGTTCGAAGCCGATCCGGTAGCCGTGCTGGAACGGGCAGCCTTCCATGGACCAGTCGCCCAGGGCGAATACCGGCTTGCCGTCGCCATAGAAGAGGGTGCTGTGGACAACATCCATGCGCGATTGGACATCGCGGGTGACGCAGGAGACCGCTTCCGGCTCGCCGAACAGGGCGCGGGCCATATCCAGGTCGTGGATGTGCATGTCCAAAAGGCAGCCGCCTGAGCGCTCATAATCCATAAACCAGTTTTCCCAGGCCCAGCGCGGCGGGCCGCTCGTCCGTTCGAAGACGGCGCTGATCGCTTTGCCGTAGGTTTCCTGCTGCACCAGGTCGCGCAGGTACTCGTACTGGGGGAAGAAGCGCAGGCATTGCCCGATCATGAGCTGGCCGCGTGATTTGGCGGCCGCGTCCACCATCGCCTGGCACAGGCCGGAGGTCCGGGCCATCGGCTTTTCGCTCAGCACGTGGTAGCCGCGCCCCAGCATGTCGATCGCGTAGGGAGCGTGCAGCGGCGTCGGCAGGCAGATGTCGATCAGGTCGAGCGGTTCGCGCGCGAGCATCTCCTCGAGATCGGTGTAGCAGGCCATCTTCGAGGCGGGGTCGACATCCGACGCACCCAGGTTGATCTCGATCCGTCGCTTGAATTGTTCTGGGTCGATGTCGCAGGCCGCCAGAAGTTTGACGGGCGCGCCCTCCTTGGCCAGCTTCTCGTAAGCGGCCCGATGGGCCTGGGCGATGCCGCCAAAACCGATAAGTCCAACATGCAGCATGAGTCACACCTCCTTGTCAGCCCAGCCGGTCCTGCCCAGGATCCGGTCCATGGCCGATGACGTATTGATCAGGATCGTGTCGGGGTATAGCCGGTAAGGCGACATCTCCGCGGTCAGGTAGTCGTCGTAGCCGGCAGCGGCGAGCGCGGCCATGACTGCCGGGAAATCGACATCGCCGGGCAGCAGGTCGACGAAACCGCCCAGGCTGCCGACGCCGCGGCGGAAGTCCTTGATGTGCACCTTGCGGATGCGCGGCCCGAGAATGCGGATCCACTGCTCCGGATAGCCGAAGGCCAGCACGTTGCCGACGTCGAAGTAGGCGCCGACAGCCGGGCTGCCGATCGCATCGATCAGGCTGCGCATTTCCAGCGGGGAAAGCAGGAAATGGTTCCAAACATTTTCCAGGCCGATGGCCACACCCAGGTCAGCCGCGATCGGGGCCAGCCCGGTGAGCGCCTCCAGGGAACGGTCATAGGCGACATCGTAGGGGACGACCGGCGCCTGGGGGCCGAATCCGCAGGTCACGCTGCCTGGCAGAACGAGGATCGTGTCGCAGCCCAGCCATGACGCCACCTTCAGCTGCTGCACCACGATCGAGCGGGCTTTGGCCCGTTCGTCCGGGTCGTCCGCAGTCAGGGAATAGGTCCAGTAGAGGCCGCTGGCGACGCTGGTTATGGCGACGCCCTGCCGGTCGGCCGAGCTCCGGACAGCCGCCATATCCTGGCGGGTCGATGCCAGGTTGACCGGCCCTTTCTCGTCAAGGGCGACTTCGACACCGTCGAAGCCGGCTTTGCGCGCCAGTTGGAAGCATGTTTCCAGGGGTTGGCCAGTAAAAGACCAGATGCTGATGCCTTTTTTCATGATGCACCTCCAGGTCACTTTATCATATTCATCATATCATTTTTCGGGCGCGGCGGAATAAACAAAGGGCTTCCGTTTGTGCACAATCGGCTACATTGCAGAGCCGTTTCTTGACATGTGGCCGATAGTGCAGGATACTGGCTTTGGCGCGGCGCGCAGGCGGAGGTGTCCGATGGCGAACATGGAATATTACGGCCATGCCCTGGAAAATGTCTTGTCGATCACCCACTTGATCAGCCTGTTCTATTTCCGGAGCCCGAGCAATTTCAATTTTGCCGGCGAGACGCATGATTTCTGGGAGTTCATCTACATCGACAAAGGCCAGATGCTGATTACGGCAGGCAGCCAGCAATACCAGCTGCGGGCCGGCGAGCTGGCTTTCCATTGTCCGGGCGAGTTCCATGCGGTCCAGGCCTGCAGCCGGGAAAAAGCCAACTTCATGGTCTGCGCCTTTGCCAGTGAAAGCGCGTGCATGACGTTTTTCACACACAAGATCCTGCTGCTCGACGCCGCGGCGCGCGCCTGCCTGCAGGCCGCCCTGCGCGAAGTCGACGGCAGCCTGCTGCCTTCGGAAACGCCGCCGCTGGCGTTCCCGGGCGCTGCGTTCGGCGCCGGGCAGCTGATTCGTACCAGCCTCGAGCAGATGCTGATCCGATTGTATCGGCAGAGCCATGCGGTCAAGATTCAGCAGCGCGCCCTCAGTACGGCCCCGCCAGGTTCCAGCCGGGTGCTGGCCGAGCGCATCCAGAGCTTCATCGAAGACCATGTCCAGGACCGCCTGACGCTGGCCGAGATCGCCGCGGCCATGGGCTGCAGCGTAGCCCAGGTCAAGAAGGCGTACAAAACGGCGACCGGCGCCAGCGTCATCGACCAGCTGATCGAGCTCAAGATATCCGAAGCCAGGCGCATGGTTGCCGAGGGCGAACTAAACTTCACCCAGATCGCCTCGCGCCTGGGCTACGACAACCCGCACTATTTTTCGCGCCTGTTCCGCCGCCGCCAGGAGATGACAATGACCGAATACGCGCGGTCAGTCCTGGCGGACGCGCCCTGAACAGCTTAGAGGAGTTCGCCGAGGAACATGAAGGCCTGGTCGTCGAAACCGGGGTAGCTCTCGTGTCCGTAGTCGGGATACAGGACCATTTCCTTTTTGGAGGTGATCTTGTTGTAGGCGGCAAACTGGGTCGAGGGCGGGCAGATGGTGTCCATCAGGCCTGCAGCCCAGAGCACGCTGCCCCGGATGCGAGGCGCCAGGTGGGCGATGTCGATATAGCCTAGCCGGGTGAAGATCTCCGTCTCGCGGGCGTGGGTCGGGTCGAACTGGCGGAAGAAGGTGCGCAGCTCCTCGTAGGCGTCCTTGGCCAGGTCCATTTCCCAGACGCGGCGGTAGTCGCTCAAGAAGGGGCAGCGAGGCGCCAGCCGGGCGATGCGAGGCTCCAGCGCGGCGCAGGCAACGGTCAGGCCGCCGCCCTGGGATCCGCCCATGGCGGCCACCCGGCCGGCATCGACTTCGGGCATGTCCATGACGATCCCGGCCAGCTGGGCCGTATCCAAAAAGTTATGGCGCATCAGCAGGTTTT
>JAAZFW010000262.1 GCA_012511525.1 Clostridiaceae bacterium | reverse complement strand
CCGGGCCCGGGCACCGGGACCGGTTTCTCCCGCACGGTCAGCTGGTGATTCTCATCCAAGTACAGGCAGCGGTTGACCGCCCCGTGCAATGCGTCCATGGCGCACCTCCCATTATCTGTTTCCGGCAAACGGTTCATCCCAAGTTTACCCCTGTCCGTCCAGCTTGAAAAGGCCTTATGCTATAATGGAAATGAATTAGCCCGTTAACGGAGAAGCAACCATGGACAACAGCCCCTACGTCCGATCCGTCCTGAAAGCGCTGCATATCCTGGATATCTTCGGGTTCGACGATCCACTCGGCGAAGGATTCAGCCTGAGTGAGCTATCGCGCCGGACCGGCATCGCGTCCAACACCTTGTGCAAGATTCTGAAAACCCTGGTCCGGGCCGAGTACCTGACCCAGGACAGCGCGCATCGCTACCACGCCAGCCACAAAACCTGCATGATCCAGATGGTCACGGCGCCCCATGCCGACCTGCCTGACCAGATCATGCAGATCATCCGCGCCAGGAGCCGCCAGCTGGCGGCGCCGATCTATTTCACGACCTTGTCGTTCGGCGAGCGCAAAATGGTCCTGCAAACCAGCGACAGCGCCCGGCAGGGCGACGTGATCCGCTTCGACGCCAAGAGCGGCGACTTCATCTACACCAAGCCGACCGGCCGCATCCTGGTTAGCTTCGCCAACTCCGGACAGCTCAACGACATCCTGGCCCGCTGGGGCTTTCCGGAAGAGCGCTGGAACGACATCCACAGTCTGCCCGAGCTGATCCGGGCGCGTGAGGTGATTCGCCGTCAGGGCTTCTGCGTGCTGCACGAAGCCAACGACGTTTTGGCCGCGGCCGTCCCGGTCAAGGTCGAGCGCTGCAATTTTCTCGGCGCCCTCGGCGCCGCGCGGCCAGGCCAAACGGGCCGTCAGCAGGAGGAGGTGTCCCTCGTCGCGCAGCTGCGGGACTGCGCGGACCAGATCGCCGCGGTCCTGTCACGCTGATCTGCCAATTATAATTCGCCCATAGTGAATGACAAGCGGGTCTCTGTTGCCTACACTGAAGAAAAAAGCAGGAGGTCTTCCTATGCCCGCATCCTATGATCCGTCCCTTGCGCTGCAATTGAAAAAGAAAGCCTATGAGCTTGGCGCCGACCTGGTTGGCTTTGCCAACAGCGAGCGGTTTGCCAATGCCCCGATCATGATGAGCCCCCAGGGCATCCTGCCCTCCGCCCGCACCGTAATGGTCTGCGCCATCCACCATCCGGACGCCACCATTGAGCTGGACGGTGAAGAAAGCGCCCACGCCTCGGACAGCTACGGTGTCCAGATCGCCATGAACGACAAGCTGGACCACATCTCCTTCACGCTGGCCTGCCAGCTGGAGGACATGGGGTTCCGTTCCGTCCCGATTGTCTCGAGCAACATCTGGCGTTATAAGGAATACAAAGACCTGAAAGCGGTTTTTGCCCCCGACATTTCGCACATCTACGCCGCCGTCACCGCCGGATTGACCGAACTCGGCTGGAATGGCCTGTCACTCTCGCCGGAATACGGGCCGCGCAACCGTTTTGTCAGCATCATCACGGAAGCTGAGATCGAGCCGACGCCGCTCTACAAGGGCAAGGCCCTCTGCGATATGTGTGGCGCCTGCATCCAGCACTGCCCGACCCAGGCCTTCACCAAGGAAGTGCGCGGGGTCAACAACGTACGCGTCGAGGACAAGGACAACCGCTTCGCCAACAAGAACCTGTGGCGCTGCGCCTGGGCCGAGCATTTCGCGCTCGACCTGGACCAGGGCGTGCCAGATGTCGTCAACGAGGATGTCATCCTGAACACGGTCGAGGCGCAAGGCCGACGCAGCGGAACACTGGGCACCTGCCTTAAGGTCTGCGTCCCACCGGACATGCGCATCGAAAAGCCGGACTACACCCAATTCACAACCCGTAAAAACCAGTTCATGCCAACTGGCCTGCCCATGCCGCGCAAAATCCTCGACCAGGCGGTCCTGACGGCGACTGAATACGCAGCCGACCAGGTGGTCGTCATCTCTGAAAAGACCGCCAAAGCGATGGGCATCGAGCTCGGGACACTCCTGCCCGACGCCAAGAGCATCCTGGCCGTCGCGATCAAGTGGCGCCTGGACGGCTATGCTGGTATCGATGAGGACGACAGGAAGCGCATCAGCTCGGCCATTCACGAAGAAGCGCAGCGCGCCATGGTCTTCGCGACGCTGGACATCGCCCGTATCTTCGATACCTTGGGCGTCTCGGTCATCTCCCAGTCACGTAAAGCGCAGGCGATCATCCGCGACCGCAAGCTGTTCGGCGAGACGCCGGATGGCTACGGCATCTGCTATTCGTCGGTCGTGGTCAACTGCGACCTGCCGGACATGGATCTGCCGCTGCGCGGCAACCCGGGCCGTAAGCTGCGCGGCACCCAGGCGGTCAAGGATCTGGCCAGGGCATATGGCGCCAACCTGGCCGGTGTCTCCGACATCGCCCGGATCAACGCGGTCGTCGACCAGCTGAAGGGCGATGCCGCCGGCCGGACCATCCTTGATGCCGTCGACCTGAACGACCTGTTCATGCCCTACGAGCCATCGGTTATATCGCGCCAGCTACGCCTCTATAGACCCACAGACTATCTGCCCGATGGCAAAAGCGTCCTGGTGCTCGGCATGCGCTATCCCGAAGCGGCCCTGGAGCGTGCCGGCAAACCGCCGGCTGAAGCGGTCGGCCCCTATGTCTTCGTGCAGTACCAGATCCACCGCGAGCTGACCATCCTGGCGCTCAAGGTCGTCAAGACGCTGCAGGAGCATGGCTACCAGGCGGCCCTGACGCACGATCTGACCCACCTGGGCACGGAAACCGGCAGCCCGCGCGGCCTGCATACCGCCCCGATCAACAACGCTGTTGAGGCCGTCTGCGCCGGATTAGGCCAGCTGACCTGGAACCGCGCCGCCTACACCGAGGAATACGGCATCAACCAGGGTTTCATCGCGATCGTCACCGACATGCCGCTGCAGGCCGACCCGGTCCAGGCGGCCACCATACCGGCCGTCTGCGCCGATTGCGGCAAATGCATCAAGGCCTGCCCGGTCAGCGCGTTCGAGCCGGCCAGGAAGCTGGATCTCAAGGTCGGGACCGAAACCTACGCTTTCATGCCGCTGGAGACCAACCGCTG
>JAAZFW010000261.1 GCA_012511525.1 Clostridiaceae bacterium | reverse complement strand
GCGAGCACCTCGGCGATCGGGGCCAGGCCGGACTTGGCTACCGAACCCATCGCCTTTTCCACGATGTTGGACAAGCCGCCTTGCTTGTTGCCCGGTGTCGGATTGGCGCTGCGGTCGACGCCGCCCGCGGCCAGGTAACGGTCATACCAGCGCATTTCCCCGATCAGGCGTGCACGCACCTCCGGGCTGGCCGCGCGTGATGCCAGCAGATGGACCGCGTCGCGCACCTCGCTGACTTCCGAGAACAAGACCGTGGCGCCGGATGCGACCAGCAGGTCGGAAGCGATGCCGACGGCCGGGTTGGCGGTCATGCCGGAAAATGCGTCGCTGCCGCCGCACTGCACGCCGATGATCAGCTGCGACAGGGGAAGTGTTTCGCGGCGGCGCTTTTCGAGCCGGACCAGCTTTTGCTCCGCACGGGCCAGGATGGCCGCCAGCATGGCGTCATAGCCGGCGCAGTCCTGCAGCATCAGAACGTCCGAGGCGCGTTCGGGGCCCATCAGCCGCTGCGGGGTCAGCTTTTCGCAGCCCAGGCCGACCACCAGCGGATCGGCGGCGAAGTTCGGGTGGTGGAGCAGGCTCTGCAGGGTGCGGATCGGGATCACGGCTTCCGGCGCGTCGATGGCCACGCCGCAGCCATAATCGTGGTTCAGAACCACGACGCCGTCGACATGCGGGTACCGGGGCAGCAGGTCGGCTCGGATGCGATCGACAGCCTGATTGAGCACCCCGGCGACGCACTGGACCGTCGGGATGATACCCAGCAGGTTGCGGGTGCCGGCGTAGCCATGCGGGTTACGGTACCCGGAAAACGAAGCTGCGTCCGGCCGGGGCAGCGAGACGAAGGGAGCGGCAAAGGGTTCGGCCTCCAGCCGGTCCAGATCCGGTGCCCGCGCCTCCAGAATGTTTTGCTCGTGTACATGGCCGCCGCGGGGGATCGGCACACGGGCGGTGCCCAGCCGCGCCCCGTAGCGGATCACGGCGTCCCCCGGCGCCAGGTCGGTCAGGGCCACCTTGTGGGCGAGCGGGATATCGTCGCGGGATATCAGGCCGCCGCCCAGATCCTGGCCGGCGGCTGTTTCGCAGGTGACGACGGCGACGGTGTCGTCAGGATGGATCCGGATCCAGTCTTGTGTCATCTTTTTCTTCTCTCCTTCTGGCTTAGCGCCAGCTTGATCAATACCATATTTTCAGGACGATGACCAGAGCGGCGAAAAATGCGGCCATGGTCAGGCAGATATCGTGGAAGGACAAATCGAGATCCCGGGCCTGCTGCAGGTAACGCCAGCGCTTGAGGCCAAAATGGTAGATGGCTGTGCCTGCGAAGAGCAGCAGCAGGAAGACCACGGTCTTGCGCCCGTACTGGCTCCAGTCGACCGGCAGCGCCACGCCGAACAGCAGTCGTGTCATCGGCTCGCTCAGAACCCCGCCCAGGAGACAGAGCGTACCCAAAGACAGGCAGACCAGCGCCGGCAGCCGATGCCCCGGCCCGCCCCAGAAGGGCCTTTTGGCTTTTCCCGGCGCCTTGCCCCACAGCATGCTGGAATACTTGACAAACGAAATCACCGTGCCCAGGTTGATGACATACAAGGCGATGCCGAGCCACGCCTGATCGGCCCCGACCATGATCCAGGCTTTGGACATGCTGCCGTTGAAAAGCGGCGCGCCGGTGATGCCCAGGATCGCCAGCAGGCTGGCCAGGGCCACCGCCGGCATCTCACGCCAGACCCCGCGGATCTGGCCGATCTGGCGGGTCTTGTAGTGCTCGATGACCAGGCCGGCGGTCAGAAAGAGCGTCGCCTTGAAAATGGCGTGGTTGATGATATGGTAGAGCGCGCCATAGCGGGCGTAGTCGTGGTCCATGTTCAAGCCGGTCATGATCAGGCCGATCTGGGACACCGTGTGGTAGGCCAGGATCAGCTTGATGTCCTTCTGGGCGATCGCCAGGACAAAGCCGATCACGGCGGTCATGAGGCCCAGGACCAGAAAGAGGCTCCGGGTATCGAGCACCGGCTCGAAAATGTCTTGCAAGCGGAAAAAGAGATACACGCCGCCCTTGACATAGAGGCCGGACAGGACGGCCGAGACAACCGTCGGCGCGCCCGGCGTGCCGTGGGCCTTGGGCAGCCAGCTGAACAGGGGCATCAGGGCAGCCTTGAGGCTGACGGCGGTCATCAGGAAGGCGTAGGGCAGGATCAGGCGCTCGGAATCCTCGAAGCTGGCGATCACCCGCTTCAGGCTGTCGAAATCGACGGCGCCGGTCGTTTTATAGAGCAGGCCCAGGCCGAACAGGAAAAAAGTCATCGCGACGATGTTGGTCAGCAAATAGATCGAGCCGTCGTAGATCGATTCGCTGTTGGGCTTGAACAGGATCAGGAGGCTGATCACGACGGTGGCCACTTCGACCAAAACGAAGATGTTGAACAAATCGGACGACAGGAAGATGCCGTTGAGCAGACCCTGGAAGGACAGGAACAGGAATAGGAAGGTCCTGTTGACATAGGGCTTGCCTGCGTTATAAAGCAGCAGGCAGGCAAAGAGCAGGATGCTTAGCATAACCAGGTCGAGGGACAGCAGCTCGGCGCGCAAGGCGATGCCGACCGAGGACGGCCAGCCGCCGATCACCTGAAGCTGCGGGCCATTCCGGCGGACGGCCAGGAAAGCCTGACCGGCCAGGACCGCCAGCGGAATCTGGCTGATCGGCGCCAGCACCTTGCCCCATCTGAGCGGCAGGGCCAGCAAGGCCAGGCCGGCCAGAACCGGCCCCAGGATCAGGATATAGAACGGCACCATCATTCGTGCCTCTTGTCGCGGGCCTTCTGCCAGTTGGTCGTCCCGTAGCGGTGGTAGAGGTGGATCATCAAGGTCAGCGCGATCGCGGTGACCCCGATGCCGATCACGATGTCGGTGATCATCATGGCCTGGGGCAGCGGATCGGCCATCGCCTGTCCGGCGACGCTCTCCCCCACCGGCGGCACGCTGTCTTCGGCCAGATCGGCGGACAGGAAATAGAGGATGGCGGCGGCCTGCATGATCCCGACCGACAGGATCGATTTCAGCATGTTTCGCCGGGCCGTCAGCCCATAAAGGCCGACAAAGAACAGCACCAGGCTGATATGCTCGCCGCTGATCCAGTCAAGCAGGGCGTTGATGTTCATCGTGTCACCTCGTTTCTGCCGCGAAGCGATAGAAGATGATGCTAAGGCCCGTTCCGACCTTGAGCCCGATCAGCACGTTCATCGCGACCAGGTACCAGCGGTCATACGGTGCAATCAGCCATCCGGGACGGCTGAACAGGAGCAGGATCGGCAGGAGCAGGATCGCTCCGAACAGGATCTTCTCGGCCATCTGCAGGTGCTTGCGCCGAAAATCGGCAACCGGATAGGTTAAATAACGGCTGATCAGGACCGTCGCCAGCACCGCGCCGCCCTGGAAACCGCCTCCCGGCGAAGCGTGGCCGTTAAGGATGATGTAAAACGACAGCAGCAGCATGAAGGGGTACAAGAGCCCGATCAGGCGGCCGAACAGCGAACGGTCATGGCTCATCCGGATCATGCCCCCTCCATGACAGTCGCACGACCGCCAGTACGCAGACCAAAAGCATCATGGTCTCGAACAGGCTGTCGAACATGCGGTAATTCAGGTAAATGGCCGCGACGCGGTTGGGCGCGCCGGTTTCCGCCAGGGCGCCGCCAAGGTACTGGGCCAGCGCCAAGGGTTCGGCCGGTACGTGGCCCTGGTCGTAGAGCCAGATGACCAGCCCGGCCAGGAGTGCCAGCCCGACGGCTTTGATCCACCGCGCCATGTCAGTTCACCTCCCTGTCGAGCCGGATCACCTGGACCGGATCCGCAGATCGGTTCTGCTTCGCCAGCAGCGCTTCGACGGCATCCAGGTGGTAGTCCTCGGTCCGGCCGTACATGGTCAGCTGCTGGTCCTTTTCGACCAGAAGCAGGTCAAAATCCTGACGGTCCAGGATCTCGCGTCCTGGCCGGGCCGTATGGATCACCTGCGTTTCCAGTTCCTTTTCCGCCAGCAGCTGCTCGATCGCCCGCAGCAGGCGGTCTGCCTGCTTGGTCAAGCGGTCGTTGATGTCCTCGTCATGTTCGTGGACATAGTAGATCGTGATCAAGCGCTGTTTGCGCAGCGCCGCCAGGTAGAGCACCGTCGCCAGGCCGCAGCCGATCACGGCTTCGGCGATCGCCACATCCGGCGCCTGGTAGAGCAGGTAGGCCAGGGAAGCCAGCAGGGAAAAAACCGACAGGTAGATGACCGCCCGGCGCAGCTGGCCGGTGACAACCGCGGCGACGGCGAAAACCACCAAACAAACAAGGAGCAGCTTCTCAATCATCCTTCGGCCCCCGTTTAACCTGGTAGCCGCTGCGGTGTGCCGAACGGGCGATGGCATGGGTGGCGATCGGATTGGTCAGCAGGACAAGGGCCGTGATCAGGCCCAGCTTGAGGCTGAAAAACGAAAACCCGGCCGAGACCATGATCCCGGCCATCATGGTCAGGAACCCGACGGTATCGACCTTGGCGCTGATCAGGATACGGGCGTAGAAATTTCGCAGCCGGAACATGCCGATGACACCGAAGCCCATGAAAATCAGGGCCGCGCCGATCAGAACGCCGCTGAGCAGGTTTTGCACCCACGTCATCTAGATGCCACCTCGTTTCTCGATAAAGCGGGCCATCAGGATGGTGCCCAGAAAACCCAGGACCGCGTAAACCAGGGCGATGTCCAAAAGAAAGGCAAGATCCATCAGCCGCGCCAGGATCACGATGGCGACCAGGATCTTGGAGGCGATCAAGTTAAGGCCCAAAAGCCGGTCCCAGACCGTCGGGCCAAGCAGAATGCGCAGCATCACGACGAGGCCGAAAAACGACAGCACAGCCAGGACAACCGTCAGCATTCCGGTTCCCCCTTTACTGTTGTTTCACGGCTTAAAATGCGTTCCAGGCGGCGGATCGCAGCCTGGCTGGCCATCGGGGTGAAGGTCAGAATCTCCAGATGCTGGCGGCCGTCTTCCTCGCCGATGTCGACCGTCACCGTCCCCGGTGTCAAGGTAACAGCGTTGGCCAGCAAGGCAACGGCAAGGTCGTCGTCCAGTGCCGTTTCGTAACGTACGATGTCGGTATCGTCGCGGCCCCGGACAATCCGAACGATCGCCGAAAAGCCGGATGCGTAGATCTGCCCCAGCAGCACGGCGGCATAGCGCAGCAAGCGAAGCGGATTGATGCGATAAACCCAGGTGTAATCGGACAGCAACAGCTGCGAATCGGTAATGGCCAGCGCGGCCAACGACAAAACGAGCCCCGTCACGATTTGTTCCCAGCCGATTTTCTCGTTCAGGATCACCCAGATGACGGAGAAAAGGAGCATGTAGGGCAAGCGTCGGGCAAGTTTTCGGATCGCAACCACCTCATAGATCCCGGATCGGAGCGCAGCGCCGAACCTGGCTTGTCTGGGATTCATTATAGCAGGCCGTCCGCAGCCCGGGCAAGGCGCACTGCCGGACCGGGAACATCCGGGCGGCCTTAGGCGTCCAACACAAGGCTGCTAAGCAGCAAAAAAACAAACGAGGTGTGAGACATGAAACGATTCACAAGCTTCATTTTAGCCGCCTGCCTGGCCGTCCTGACCCTGGCCGCCTGCGCGCCAAAGGCCCCGTCCCAGACAACGGGTGCCGGCGTCGACGAGATTGTCGCCGCGTTCAAAGCCCGGATGGTCGATGACGCCAAGGCAGACAACATGACCGAAGAGGACCTTTTCGGCAAGGGCGACGAGATGATGGGCGCCTACTTCACGGAAGACATGACCGTTCCGGCCGACCAGCGGCGCATCGCGGTCGACGTCAAATCGGAAGACCTGGCCGCCGGTACCGGCATCCAGGCAACCTTTAACGTCAACGCAGCCCAGATTCTGGTTCTCGAGGCGGCGTCCGCGGACAAGGTCGAGACCATCAAGACCGCACTTAACACGATGCTCGACCAGCAAAAGGAGCTCTGGTCGCAGTACCTGCCGGACCAGTACGAGATCGTCAAGAAGACCGTGCTCAAGTCTGAGGGCAACCTGATCGTCTACATCACCTACGTGAACGCCGACGCGCTCGAAGCCATCTTCGACGAACTGGCCGGCTAAGGGCGTCATCGCACCATGGTGTTCAGCAGCCTGACTTTCCTGCTCTTCTTCCTGCCGCTTTGCCTGGGCGCCTATTATCTGGTGCCGCAGCGCTTCCGGCAGGCGCGCAACCTGGTCCTGCTGCTGTTCAGCCTCGTCTTCTACGCCTGGGGCGAACCGGTCTACATCCTCCTGATGGTTTTCTCCACGCTCGTGGATTACGGGCACGGCCGCCTGATCGGACGCTTCCGGTCGCGGCCGCGCCTGGCGCGGCTCCTGCTCATCTCCTCTGTGGCGGTCAATCTGGGCCTTTTGGGCGTCTTCAAGTATGCCGGATTCATCGCTGCGGCGCTGAGCGGCCTGGCCGGCCTGCCGTTGGCGCCGCTCGAGCTGGCCTTGCCGATCGGGATTTCCTTCTACACCTTCCAGACGATGTCCTACACGATCGACGTCTATCGGGATAAGGTTCCGGTGCAGAAGAATTTCCTGGCCTTCGCCACCTATGTCAGCCTCTTTCCCCAGCTGATCGCCGGCCCGATCGTGCGCTACAGCACGGTGGCCGACCAGTTGGCGGGGCGGCACGAAACAGTCCCCCAGGTCGCCGCCGGCCTGCAGCGGCTGATCATCGGCCTGGGCAAGAAAGTATTGCTGGCCAATTCGATCGGCCAGCTCTGGCAGACCGTCCGGGACACGCCAGTCTCCGATCTTTCCGTGCTCGGCGCCTGGCTTGGCATCCTGGCCTTCGCCTTCCAGATCTACTTCGACTTCAGCGACTATTCGGACATGGCCATCGGCCTGGGCCGCCTGTTCGGCTTCAGTTTCGAGGAGAATTTTAACCAGCCCTACCGGGCGGACAGCGTCAGCGACTTCTGGCGCCGCTGGCACATCTCGCTGGGCAGCTGGTTTCGCGACTACGTGTATGTGCCGCTGGGCGGCAGCCGCGGCGGCGCCATAAAAACCTGGCTCAACCTGCTGGTTGTCTGGTTTCTGACCGGCCTCTGGCATGGGGCCAGCTGGAACTTTGTCGCCTGGGGGCTCTATTTCGGGCTTTTGATCGGTCTGGAGAAAGCCGGGCTGGGGCGCTGGCTGAGCCGGCTGTGGCGCCCGCTGCGCCATCTCTATACGCTGCTGGCTGTCCTGGCCGGCTGGGTGATTTTCGCCCTGGACAGCCTGGCGGACATCGGGCGATACCTGCTCCTGCTGGCTGGTCTGGGCGGTGCGAGCCTAGCAGACGCGCAATCGCTCTACGACCTGTCCGCCTACGGCGTCCTGCTCGCGCTGCTGACCGCGATCTGCGCCGGCTGGCCGCAGCGGCTCGCCGCCGGTTTGGAGCGGCGCTGGGAGGATCGGCTGCGCCCGGCCTGGCGGGCCATGGTTTTGCTCCTGTCGACAGCATGGCTGG
>JAAZFW010000260.1 GCA_012511525.1 Clostridiaceae bacterium | reverse complement strand
CTGTCCGTCATCTTTTCTGCCTATGTGTTCAGCGGCATCTTCCTGATGATCATGACCAGCCGCGATAATCGACGGACGACCCGGCTGTTCCAGCGCCTTTTCCCGGCCGCGGCGCTGCTTTTTTTAGCCTTTGAGGCTTATGTCTGGTTTGGTGAGCTTCAGGCGCATGGCCTGCAGACCGGAACCTATTTCGCCGCCCTGGTCTGGCTGTTTGCCGTCTCCAGCGCGTCGGTGCTGCTGATCGGATCCGTTAAGCGCTCCCGCATCACGGCATTTATCGCTTCCGGTCTTGCCCTGCTGGCCGTCCTGCCTTTGTCAGGCTTTCTGGACGCCCCGGCGCTGGCCCAGACCGAGCGCCGTAAATCGGCCCTGGTGCGCAACCAGATGTTTATCGACGGCCAGATCGAGCCGGCCAGGCAGGACATCAGTCAGGCTGATAAGGCCTTGATCTCGGACGCGGCCTTTTTCCTGCTGTATAACGAAGGCTGGCAGGCGGACTGGTTCTCCGAGTCCCTGGATACCACATCCGACTTTTCACGCGTTTTCGGTTTTCCCTATTCGAAGGATGACCAGGGCGAACCTCAGCCGGCCAGGCAGGCCATCAGCCTGATATTGCCTGTCGGTACTTTGCCGGTCGGTGCGTATGAGCAAGCCGCTTTCGTTATGTTCAAAGAGGAAAGCGAAACCCTGGCCGTGTTTACACGGCAGTCGGACCGCTACACGGTTCGTTTAAACCAGGCGCAGGATCGTTCGACGGCCCGCCTGGTGATCGAGAAAAACGACCAAAAGATCGCCGATGCCGGTCTCGAAGCCTGGCTCGGCGAACTGGCTGAGCGCTATGCGGGAACCGGCGGGCAGGATGTTGCTTTCAACGACATGTTCTACAGCACGGTTGCGGGCGAGGTCGAACTGACCATCGTCTTTCAGAGCATCTACATGGAGTGGTCGGATGCGAAATCTTCCGAAAGGACGTATATGCTCCAGCCCCTGGCGGTGTTCCTGGGTCCGGCCAAGCCCTGATTACCGGGGTATTCAGACGTCAAGACCAAGATTGTTGTAACTCACCTTGGCCACCGCGCTGGCGTCTTCCTGACCCAGGCCAAGCGCGTGACCGAGTTTGAAAAGGTTGATGCCGGCATCCAAAAGGAGGCTCGGCGCCTTGTGCTCATCGAACAAGAGTTTGAAATAAGACAGGTCCTTCAAGCAATAGTCAAGCAGAAAGCCGCGATCGAAGGTCTTGCGGATGCACATCTTCGGAACGGTGTTCTGGTACATGCCGCAGTTGACCCCGCTGTCAGATATGATCTCAAACAGCTTCGCCACATCGCAGCCCGCTTTTTCAGCCAGGGGAAAACATTCGGCATACAGCGCCTCGTACATGATTGCCAGGTAGTTGCTGACCAGCTTGGCGATGTTGCCCGAACCCGACGGGCCGATGTAATGCGACGTTTTGGCAAAGGATTCGATCAGGGGCTTGTAATACGTGTAGTCCTCCACGTCCCCGCCGACGTTGACGACCAGTGTTCCTTCCGCAGCCATGGCCGGCGTTCCGGTCAGGGGGGCGTCGAGGTAACGTCCGCCCGCGGCCTTGAACCGCTCATGGATGCGACGGCTGGAAACCGGGGAACTGGTGCTGATGTCGACCACACCCTTGCCCTGGACAGGCTTTTCCAGGAAGCCGGCGGTCACCGCCTCGACTTCCGGATAGCCCGGCAGCGAAAGGATCGTGACATCCGTTTCCTCAAAGACCTCGTTAGCGTTTCGGGCAAGCTGTGCCCGGCCCCGGAAGGCCTGCATGGCGCCTGCCGCCAGGTCGTAAACCACGACACGATGCCCCTTGGCGATGATGTTCGAGCAGCATCCGCTGCCCATTCGGCCCAGGCCGATAAATCCAACGTTCATCGTACTTTGCTCCCTTCTTCTCTTCTTCTTGCCGATTCCTGTTCCGCCGATGTGTACGCACCTTGATTATAGCACTGAGAAATTTTAAAAATGTCTTGCCAGAGGCAGGAAAATAGGCTAATATGATGTGGCGTCGCCAAGACGTCTCTTATCGAATGACACAGGATAGCCAGAAAGGAGGTCGCGATGATGAATGGTTTATTTTATGAGGCAAACAACAAGGCACAACTTGACAACCAAAACGTCACGCTCATGACAGCGGCCACCGGATCTGGCCAGGCATCCACCCTGATCTGATCAACATCCGAAGACCCAGACCCGCCATCACTGCCATGAAACGGCCACCAGGACCGGTTCTTTTCATTTGTTCGCCTGCCATCGCACGCGGAACAAACCCAGGCAGATGATCGTCTTGATGGCATGACAACCGGAGGAATGTATGAATAAAATAACGCTTATGCTGCGTTTCCTCAAAGGAAACCGGCTCACATATCTTGGCGCGCTGCTGGCCGTCATGGGCAACGTCGTCCTGGCGACCGCGGTTCCGATGGTCATTCGCGTCACCCTGGACAGCATCCTGGGCGACCTGCCGCTTGAGTTGCCGGATTTTCTGATCCGGCAGATCGGGCGCATCGGCGGCGTCGACTTCATCCGCCAGAACCTGTGGGTGCTTCTGCTCGTCCTGGTCGGGCTGACCCTGGTCCAGGGCCTGATGCAGTTCACCCGGGCCAAGCTGGCCTCCATAACCGGCGAAAGCTCGGCCAAGCGCATGCGCGACCGGGTCTACCTGCACGTCCTGCGCCAGCCCTACGATTACCACGTCAAGTCGCAGACCGGCGACATCATCCAGCGCTGCACGTCCGACATCGAGACCACCCAGCATTTCGTCGCCAACCGTTCCGTGGAAGCGATCTCGATCATATTCCAGGTCCTGGTGGTTCTGGGCATCATGCTGTCGCTGAACGTCCCCTTCACGGTCATCTCGGTGGTCCTGATCCCCCTGATCCTGATCCTGACGGTGCGCTTTTTCCGCTCGATGATGACCCTCTTCCTGGATACGGACGAATCCGAGGGCGTGATGTCGTCGACGCTGCAGGAGAACCTGAGCGGCGTCCGGGTGGTCAAGGCGTTCGCCGCTCAGCAGTTTGAAATGAACAAGTTCGACGAGGCCAGCAGTACGTATCGGGACAACATCCTGAAGATCACGCGCCTGATGGCCGATTACTGGTCGAAGTCAGACTTTCTCTGCATGCTCCAGGTGGTGATCGTCGTCCTGTCGGGCACCTTCCTGACCGCAACCGGACGCATCTCACTGGGTGTCATGGTCGCTTTCGTCACGTATTCCGGCATGCTGATCTGGCCGATCCGCGGACTGGGCCAGATGATGGGCTTCATGGGGCAGGCGTTCGTTGCGCTGACCCGCGTCCAGGAGATCCTGGATCATGTCCAGGAGGATTACAGCAGCGGTGCGAATGGATTGCCCATCCAGGGTGCGATCGCATTCAAGGATGTCCGTTTCGGCTACAACAGCGGCAAGTGGGTTCTCGACAAGGTCTCATTCGATGTCCCCGCCGGTTCGACAACCGCTATCCTGGGCGCGACGGGATCAGGCAAGAGCTCGCTGGTCCATCTGCTGCTCAGGCTGTACGATTACCAGGAGGGCTCGGTCACCATCGACGGTACCGAACTGTCCTCGATCAGCCGCGACTGGATCCGCAGCCATGTCGGCATCGTGCTGCAGGAACCGTTCCTGTTCTCGCGCACGATCCGGGAGAACATCCGGGTTGGCCGCCCGGGCGCGACCGATCCGGAGATCGAGGCCGCCGCGCGCATCGCCTGTGTCGACGAGGCGATCGGCGAGTTCGAGGAAGGCTACGAAACCGTCGTGGGTGAGCGCGGCGTCACCCTCTCCGGCGGCCAGCGCCAGCGCGTCGCCATCGCCCGGACCGTCCTGCGCGATGTGCCGATCCTGATTTTTGACGACTCCCTGTCCGCCGTGGACACGGAGACGGACGCGTCCATCCGGGCCGCCCTGAAAGAGCGGCGAACCGGGACGACGACCCTGATCATATCCCACCGCATCACGACGCTGGCCGAAGCCGACCAGATCCTGGTTCTCGACCAGGGCCGGATCGTCCAGCGCGGCACCCACGACGAACTGATCCGCCAGGAAGGCCATTACAAGCAAATCTGGTCGATCCAGAGCAACATGGAAGATATTGCCTGAGCCTGTCATGACAGCTCGCGCGTTTCAACGAGAAAGCAGCAGGTAATGATGATGAATTTGCAAGAACAGGAATACAGCAAGCGGCTGGACATGAAGGTCTGGAAGCGTTTGCTCCAGTTTGCCCGGCCCTACAAGCGCCAGTTGGTGATCCTGATCGGCCAGATGTTTCTGCTCGGTCTGGTCGACGCCGTTATGCCGCTGTTCAACCGCTACGCAATCGATAAAATCGCCCTGACCGGTCGGCTGGAGCGCCTGATTCCGTTCGGCCTGATCGCCCTGACGGTCATCGTGCTGCAGGCGCTGAACGTCCGATTGATGATCCTCTACGCCGGCCGGCTGGAGTGCTTCATCCCCTACGACATCCGCAAGGCGGCTTTCGCCAAGCTTCAGACCATGCCTCTGGCCTATTACGACCAGACGCCGGTCGGCTGGCTGCTGGCCCGACTGACATCGGACAGCCGCCGGCTCGGCGAGACCTTGTCCTGGAACGTGATCGACCTGTTTTGGTCGCTGGCCATGATGATCCTGATGATGGTCTTCATGCTGCTGCTTCATGTCAAGCTGGCCCTGATGGTCCTCGTGACCGTGCCCGTGCTGGTCCTGGTCAGCATTCTGTTCCAGAAGCGGATCATTTTCAATTTCCGCAAGGTGCGCAAGTATAACTCGCACGTGACAGCGGGCTTCAACGAAGGCATCACAGGCGCCAAGACGATCAAGTCGCTGTCGATCGAGGACGCGATGCACCGCGAGTTCCAGGAAACCACCGGGACCATGCGCAACTTCGCCGTGCGTGCGGCGACTGTGTCGGCCGTCTACACGCCGATCGTCCTGCTGCTGGGCGCGATCGCCACCGGATTGGTCCTGTGGCGCGGCGGCATCCAGGTCGAGACCGGCTTGCCCGGCAGCATCGGCTACGGAACCATGGTGGCCTTCATATCCTATGCCGTCCAGTTTTTCGACCCGGTCAAGCAGTTCGCCCGCGTGTTCACCGAGCTCAACTACGCCCAGGCCTCTGCTGAACGCGTCATGTCCGTCATCGACATGGAGGCCGGCATCCGCGACAACGAGCTGGTCGAGCAGACCTACGGCGACATGCTCCATTCCAACCGCGAGCAGTGGCCGGAATTTGCCGGCAACATCACCTTCGAGGACGTGACCTTCCGCTATAAGGACGGTGAGAACATCCTCGAGCATTTCAACCTGACGGTCAGGGCCGGGGAAAAGATCGCCATCGTCGGCGAGACCGGTTCGGGCAAAACGACCCTGGTCAACCTGGCCTGCCGTTTCTACGAGCCGACCGAAGGCCGCATCCTGGTCGATGGCATCGACTACCGCGAACGCCCCCTGCTCTGGATGTACGCCAACCTGGGCTATGTCCTGCAGGAACCGCACCTGTTCAGCGGCTCGGTCCGGGACAACATCGCCTACGGCCGCCAGGACATCAGTGATGAGATGATCGAAAAAGCAGCCCGCATCGTCAACGCCCATGACTTCATCATGGCGATGGACAAAGGGTACGCCAGCGAAGTCGGCGAACGCGGCAGCCGGCTGTCAACGGGCCAGAAACAGCTGATCTCGTTTGCCCGCGCGATCCTGTCCGATCCGGGCATGTTCGTCCTGGACGAGGCGACCTCCTCGGTGGTCACGGAAACCGAGCAGCTGATCCACCAGGCCATGCAAAACGCCCTGCGCGGCCGCACCAGCTTCATCATCGCCCACCGCCTGTCGACGATCCGCTCCGCCGACCGCATCCTGGTCATCGACAAGGGCAAGATCGTCGAAGAAGGCAACCAGCGTGAGCTGCTGCATCGCAAAGGCGTCTACTGGCGCTTGTACACCAATCAGTTCATGCGCGAGCAGATGCGCTTATCGCAGGATTCCCAGGCGGACGGCGAGGTCGGCGCCGCTGTCTAGCGGCATCTCTGCCCGGCGCAGCCATTCACCCAGGGCCGGCGGCCAGACACGGCTGCCGGCCTTCATGCTGGCCTCGAGCTGCGCCGCATCGCGCGGTCCGATGATTGGGAAGACCGGAAAAGGCTGGGCCAGCAAGTAGCCCAGCACCAGTTCGTCCAAGGTCAGGCCGCTCTGGCCCGAAAGGGTTGAAATCAGCTCGAAGCGCCGGTCGTTGACCGCGTTGTCATAGCGGCGCCTTAAAGGTTCCGGTATGCCGGCCTTGCCGACATCACGCCGTTTTTGAAAATAGCCGCTGGCCTGGGCCGTGTAGGGGACCGCCGCCAACTGAGTTGCCTGGTGCAGGCGCCAAGTCGTGTCATCCATGCCGACCAGAGTCGGATCGGTGATGCCCTGCGGGTTGGCTTCGGCCAGGCTCCAGCGCGGCTGGTTGGCCGCAAAGCCCTGCCAGCCTTCCCGATCCGCCGTCTCGCGGGCTTCCAGGATACGTTTGGCCTGCCAATTGGAGCAGCCGTAGTGGCGGATCTTGCCCTGGCGGACAAACGCTTCCAGAACGTCCAGAATTGCACCGGCTGGAAGCTCCGGATCATCGCGGTGCAGCCAGTACAGGTCGATCCAATCGGTCTGCAAGGCGCTAAGGCTCTCGTCCAGGTCCTGCTGGAGCGATGGACGGTCCAGGCGCGAAACGGTCATCGATGCCAGGTGGGGATGGCCGCCCTTGGTTGCCAGGACCACTCGGTTGCGCGCGTTCCTGGTTTTGAGCCACTGGCCGATGTACTGCTCGCTGATGTTGCTCGATTCCGGCAGCCACTTGCCGTAGATGTTGGCGGTGTCGATAAAATTGCCGCCCAGGCCGCGATAAAGATCCAGCTGCTCCATAGCAAACCCAGCGCGGTCGCTGTATGTGATCGCGCCGCCGCCGAAGCAGATCACGCTGGCGTCAAGCCCAGTACGGGGGATGGTCCTCGTCTGCATGGGTGGTTCTCTCCTTTCAGGCCGGGCGGATGCGGATGGTGACAATTTCGTATGGCTTGATCTCGAACGTCAGTTGCTGGCCGTCTGCTGCAAGATCCAGTGCGCGCAGCTTTCGCTCGAGCAAGTCACAGCCCTCGGCCGACGCGACCGGCTGGGCAAAGGTCAGCGTCACCGGGCCGCGGCGGTTCGTGTACTCGAACAGGCGCAGGATCAGGCCGTCTGTGTCTTCGGCCCGCTTGACGGTCTCGAGCATGACATGGTCGAACGCGTCTGTCTGGACCAGGGAGCGGTGGCGCGGCGCCGTTCCGTCCTGCGGGGCGATCAGGCGGGCGTAGAGCGGCAGGTTCAGATTGTAGGCCTGCTGCATCGTGTTGGCCTGGCGCCAGCCGCCCAGATGCGGGTAGAGCGCGTACGTCATCCAATGCTGTTCGCGGTCGGCGTGTGGATTGGGCGCCGTGCCGCTCTTGAGCAGGGTCAGGCGCATGACGCCGTCGCGGATGTCGTGGCCGTATTTGCAGTCGTTGAGCAAACTGACGCCGTAGCCCTCCTCGGACAGGTCGGCCCATTTCTGGGCGCAGACCTCGAAGCGGGCCCAGTCCCAGGACGTGTTCCAGTGGGTCGGGCGGGTGACGTTGCCGAACTGGATGTCGTAGGTCGCGCTGTCAGCGTGGATCTCAACCGGGAACTCCGCCTTGAGCAGCAGCTCGTCTTCTTTCCAGTCGATGAACGTCTCAAACTCGATGCGGGGCAGCTGGTCGTACACGTAGATGGTCTGCACGATCGTCGAATCCAGGAACGGCCGGGTCAGGCGCAGGGCGGCGCGAACCGGACCGGTCTCCACAACTTCGGCTGACGCCAGGCTGTCCACGACCCAGCTTTTCTGCTGGTAATAGATGTCGATGTCCCAGTTCTGGTGCGCCATCGGCTTGTCTTCGAACACGCGCAGCACATTGCCTTTGCAACCGGCCTTGAGCACGTCGCGGCGGGCGGTCTTGTCGTAAAGGCGGACAAAGTGGCCCTGTTCGTCCAGGTCGATGCTGTAGAAGCGGTTTTCCATGTGCCGCGCCGACACATCCAGCATGGACAGCGACGCCATTTCGGGCGCGATACCCATGACATCGTCCGTCGCCACCTGCAGGCTGCAATATCCCTTGGCCGGCACCGGCTGGCTCAAGAAAAGCATATCGGAGCCGCAGCGCTGGACCGCCAGGCCCAGTTCGTTGGTCGGACAGGTCAGGCGCGGCAGCGGCCGGTCTTCCGGCCAGGGCAGGCGGACGATTTCGCTGCGGTCGTAACCGGCTGTGTTGATGACCAGAACCGTTTCCGATTCCGCCTGAACCTGGCTGGCCAAACGATCGATCGCCTGGTCCGCCAGTTCCCGGCCCCGGGCCAGCACGGCTTCGTATTGCTCGCGGGAATCCTCGTAGACCGGCTCGATCGACGAACCCGGCAGGATATCGTGGAACTGGTTGAGCAGGACCGTCTCCCAGGCCTGGCCAACGGCCTGGTCCGGATAAGCATGGCCCGCCCAGAGTCCGGCTGCGGCGGACAAGGTCTCGACGTCGTGGAGCAGCAGCTCG
>JAAZFW010000259.1 GCA_012511525.1 Clostridiaceae bacterium | reverse complement strand
GGCCAGGGCCCGGCGGGCAGGATTGGGGTCTGCCGCGATCACCGGAACGGCACCGCCCGTTTTGCAAAACGAGACCGACAGCTGGCCCAGGATGCCGAGGCCGACAACCAGGGCCGCTTCGCCGATTTCCAATCGCGTCTTGCGAATGCCGAGCAGGGGAAAACAGGCGATCACGGCCAAGGCGGCCTCGTCCAGACCGACGCGATCGTCCTCGATCGGGAAGGCATTGGCGGCCGGAACGATGTTGAACTGCTTGTGCTGGCCGAAATAAATGACGACCCGTTGGCCGGGCTTGATGTTGGTGACACCGTCGCCGACCTTTTCGACGATACCGGTTCCGCTGTAGCCCAAGGCGCGCGGGAAGACAACCTCGTCCTGGATCCGGCCCCCGTTGACATGGCGCTCGCCGATCAGGTTGGCACGCTCCGTCCCCGCGCTGACCGCCGTGTAGCAGGTTCGAACCAGCACCTCGCCCGGTCCCAGCTGGCCGGGTATCTCCCGGCTGACCAGCTCAGCCTGATTGGGCCTGGTAAACAAGATCTGCCTGTTTTGCATGATCATCACCCCCATGTTGGATATCCTTATTATAATGATTTGCCTGACCGGGGATAAGGCAGTATACTGCCGGATAGGGGTACTATTCTCCAAAGGAGTCTGTTAGCATGTTGCAGGAATGGTTCAGGAGCAGGCCTGTCTTCATCGATTCGCTGACGATCGAGATTGTCCATTTTCTCCGTCACCACACGCACCGGCCGGCATTGGGCAACCCGAATGAAAGCATCGGCCTGCTGGTGCAAGGCACGGTCGATATTGTTTCAGCCAAGGACCGCTTCACAGCTGGACCGGGCGATTTGATCTATATCCCCCAGGATATGGCGTACACCTCGACTTGGAAGGGGTCGCCTCAGATTTCGTTCTATTCGCTTCGCTTCACCTATGCCCGCCCCAGGCTGGCGTCTGAAGCAGGTGCGGCCCTGGGCCGCACCTGCCTGCAGAAGATCAGCGGCTCAGGCGATACCATCCCTGCGCTCTTCACGCAGCTGCACGCGGCTTTTCACAGCGATGACGGCAATCCGGGAACGGCGCTTGGCTTGTTCTACCAGCTCTTCGCACAGCTGTCGCCGCAACTGCGTTACGAGAACCAGGATCCGGACAGCAGCCCGGTGCAGCGGGCGGTGCACGCGTTGGACATGAATCCGGCGCTGGATTTTTCGGTTCCCCAGCTAGCCCGATATTGCGGCATGAGCGAATCGGGTTTTTACCCGGCTTTTAAAAAGGTCACGGGCTGTTCGCCGGTCACATACCGGAACCGGGCCAGGATCCGCCAGGCCATCGAGCTTCTGGCCGGAAGCCAGGCCGGCATCGAATGGATCAGCCAGACGCTCAACTTCAGTTCGCCGGCCTATTTCCGCCGCGTTTTCAAGCATTTCACAGGTTTGACTCCGCATGAAATCCGGCTGCGGGAGCGCGGGCTATAACGCGTTCCGGTCAGGTGACGCAGCCGCGGGCGTCGATTTTGATCCGGCGTACGATCTCGCTGCGGTTCCGGATCAGCACGGCCTGCGGATGCAAGTTGACTGTCGTGCAGATATGGTTGGGAATAACCAGCAGCTGGTCGCCGACCTGGTGGTCTTTGGCGCCCGGTTTGACGAGCATCATGCCGTGCTCTTCCGTCATGCGGTTGAAGACCAGCTGCCCGTCTTCCAGAATCCGGCCGAATCCTTCCAGACAGAGCGGCGGCGTACCTGGCTGGCTGTCCGTGGAAAAGGTCTTGCTGCCGCCGTCGACGACCAGGCGGTCCTGCCCGTTGCTGCTTACCACCGTCACCAGCACGCCGGCGGCGCAGTCCGCGAGCTGGCAGGAGCCGCTGCCGACGGTGGCCATGTCGTTGAAGACATAGGTGCCCGGGCGGATCTCCGTGATGCCCGGCTGGGCGGCGATGACTGCGGCTGTCGGCGTCGAACCGGCGCTGACATCGGCAAGCGGGATGCCGTCGGCCCGGATCTGGTCGGCCAGCGCAACCGTCAGGCGGCCTTCCTCTTCGCCGGCTGCCTGGAGATCCAGCGTCGGCTTTCCGGCCAGTGTCATGGCCTTGAAGGCGAAGATCCCGGTCAGGTCCAGCCCGCTCATCCGACTGACGGCCCGGGCGAGGTCAAGGGCGCCGTCCCCGGCGATGCCGGTACGGGCGAACCCGATATCCACCTCCAGACGCACCTCAAGCTTCAGGCCGGCCGCGCGGGCTGCCTCGTCCAGCGCTTTCGCGCCGGCCAGGCTGTCGATCCCGACGATCAGGCGGCGGCAGCGCGGCGCCAGCCGGGTCAGCCGCTCCAGCTTGATCGGCCCGATCACCGGATAGGCGATGAAAATGTCGTCGATGCCGGCATCAACCATGATTTCCGCTTCAGAGACCTTGGCGACCGTGATCCCGCAAGCGCCGGCCGCCAGCTGCATGCGGGCGATTTCGACCGATTTGTGCGTCTTGATGTGCGGTCTGAGCGCAACATGATGGCGGCGTGCCAGATCAGCCATGCCGCGAATATTGTTTTCCAGGCGGTCGGCGTCAATAACGAGGCAGGGCGTGTCGAGCTGCATAACAGGTTCCTCCCAGTCGTTGGATAGGCTACTGCCATCATAGGGTCCAATAGCCCGACTTGTCAATTTCACCATACTCGGGACTATGGTATAATCCAGAAAGGTATACCCGCACAGGCAACACAAGATAAGGAACGTCATGAAGAAAAGAAGAAAGTCAGACTGGATCCTGCTTGGCGTAGCAGCCCTGCTCGTAGCCGCAACCGTAGCGACATGGGGCTGGCGCAGTTTGGCTGAAACGCAAAGACTGGTCGAGCCTGCTGACACAACCCTGGGTGTGTCAGCCGCACCAGCCAGCCCAAGTCCTTCCCCGGTTGCAACGCAGCCGACACCGCCGTCCACACCTGTCCCGGCAACACCATCACCCGTGCCGGCAACCCCGACGCCGGCACGGCCAACCCCGACGTTGCCGCAGGTTTCCATAACACCGATGACGGACGCGCAGGGCATCTGCCAGGAACCGCTGTCTGCCGACGATTTCACCGCCGACCAGACCGTATATTACGTCAAGGCGTTCAAGGCAAATATCCGCTCGGCACCCGGCACGGATGCCGAGATCATCCAAACCGCCGTCATGGGCGACCATTTCCAACGAACCGGATACGGGATCTGCTGGTCCCGGCTCGACCTGGGTGACGGGAAGACCGGTTTCATCTTGACCGAGCTCGTCACCAGCGAAAAAATCTACCCGATCAACACGAAACCGGACCCTGAACCGACGGATCAGCCGCAAGTCGACGAGAACGGCATTTTCCAAGAACCGCTGCCGGTTGCGTCCTTCACGCCTGACCAGACCCGCTTCTATGTTAAGGCTTATACCGCCAACCTGCGCCAGGAACCGAATACCGAGAGCAAAATACTGGCCAAGCTGACGATGGGCGATATCCTGACACGGACCGGTTACGGAACATACTGGTCACGGGTTAAAACGGCAGACGGTACGGTCGGATTCGTCCTGACCCGGCTGATTTCGTCATCCTTTGTGCGGGCACCGGCCACACCGGCGCCAACCGCCCCTCCGACACCGAAACCAACCCCTTCGGCTGAACCGACACCGGAACCAACCCGGTCGGCTGACCCGACACCGGAACCGAGCAACCCGCCTGTCCCGACAGCAGAACCGACGTCCGGCGGCGAGCCAAGCCCGGCACCAACCGCATCGCCGACACCGGAACCCGAACCGGAAGAGAATGCCGAGTTCCTGGAGATGGCGCGCATCGTCGCCCTGGAAGGGCACGCGGCCTACGGCTATGACAGCTATCTGGCCGTCGCGACCGTGATTATGAACCAGGTCGACCACCGTTATTTCCCGGATAATGTCATGGATGT
>JAAZFW010000258.1 GCA_012511525.1 Clostridiaceae bacterium | reverse complement strand
GCTCCGTAATTTCAAACTGGACGGTACCAGGCTGGATCGGCTGTTCGGCCAGGCAGGTTTTGAGAAAAGGGACCAGCCGGCCGGAGACGATCGTCTTGGCGGACAGGTTCAGCGAAAGCTGGAGGAGTGAACGTGCAGGCAGACGTTTCAGGAATCCGAAAGAATGGCGAATCACACAGAAGTCTAAGTCGATGATGTGCTGCGTCTCCTCGGCGAAGCTGATCAGCTCGCCGGTCTGAAAAGGGATGCCCTGAAGCGACCAGCGCAGCAGCGCTTCGAAGCCGTGCAGTCTTTTTGCCTGCATGTCGTAGATCGGCTGGTAATGGAGCAAAAAGCCGTCCTTTTCCAGGGCCTCCTCGATGGAACGCTCCAGCTGATTGCGGCTGAAAACCTCTTGCAGCAGCGTTTGCTCGAACCGGCTGACCGATCCCTTGCCCCTGGATTTGGCCTTGTTCAGGGCGATATCCAGGCTTTGCAAAAGATCGACCAGGGTCGACCCGTCCCGGGGGTACGCGGCGATGCCGATGCAGCCCGAAGGCTTGTGGGCGACATCGCCGATCTCAAAGGGACTTTCCAGCACCTGGAAAATCGCGGCGACCGCCTGGTCCATGTCTGTCTTGCCGGTATGCGGATCGAGCAGGAAAAACGCGTCGCCGCCCCAGGTGAACAGGGCGGGGAAGGGGAAACGCGCCGTCAAGCGCCGGGCTATTTCCTTGAGGAACAAGTCCCCCGTCTGGTGCCCGAACAGGTCGTTGACGGTTTTGAAATTGTCGATGTCCAGGGCATAGACGGCAAAAGGCGTCGCGGCGTCCAGCAGAAGCTGGATCTGGTCTTCAAAGACGCGCCGGTTCTGCAGGCCGGTCAGCCGGTCCCGGTAGGCCAGGATGCGGATCTGCTGCTCCTTTTCCTTTTCGCCGGTGAGGTCGATGCCGAACGAAACGATTACCGGCTCGCCCCACAACGACTGTTCCATGAACGTTTCGTTCCAGAGGATATGAAGCGTGGTGCCGTCTTTATGGCGCATGAGATTTTCCAGGTGTATGATGGAACCATGCTCCCGCAAATGGCGGACCCGCCCGGTCAGGTTTTCTCGTTCGTCTTCCGCCAGCAGCCGGTCGGCCCATTTCGTGTTCACGATCTCTTCGGTCGTGTAGCCGAAGCGCTGCTGGAACGCGTCGTTGATATCGCGCACCACACCCGTTTCGTTCCAGATCATGATGATCGTGTTGCTGTCGCGGTAGACCTGCTGGATGAAATGGTTCTGGACGGTCAGCGCGTCGAGCGTCTCGCGAAGGGACGCGTTCTTTTGCCTCAGTTCCTGGTCCTTGCTGCGGATGTCATCGGCATAGGCGGTCAGTTCGCGGTTGGCCGCGAGAACGGTCCTGGACAATCCAGAGATACGGCGGTAGTCCTTTTTGACCTGCAGATAGAGCAAGAACGCCGTCAAAGCGACAAAAATTCCGCCTTTGACGGACTGGAAGCGCATATAGACGGCGTGGTCGACGTCCAGCAGGTTGATCAGGTGGTCTGAGAAGAGGATCCAGAGGATACCCGCGGCCAGGTAGACGCCGACGATCCGCCAGGGGTTCTCCAACCGGGACCACTGGAGGTCGGTTACGGGCATGTCCGCCTTGGCTTGTTGTTTGGTTTTGATTTTCATGAGAAAAGCACCACAGGTCCTGAATCGCGTTTTCGTGACAAGGGGCATCCAATGCGACTATATTATCATATCCCCAAAACGTGCGTAAAGGAAGACGCCGCCTGGATCGTGTCAAGTTGTTGTAGGTCGAATATACCCACCCGTGTGTCAGAAATGAGACCCCCCTTCCGTAATTGACTTATAGAGGCGATAATAAGCACTGCTG
>JAAZFW010000257.1 GCA_012511525.1 Clostridiaceae bacterium | reverse complement strand
GCTGGTCCGGCTGCGCAACCGGCTGCCGGCGGTTTGCAGAACCAATCAGATCATGGTTCTTACGTTCAACGAGCCGCCGCGCCACGCTTGAGCGGGCGACTCACACGTCTTCAAACGGGTAGACGTCCGGGACCGGCTGGTTCAGATAGCCCAGGTACAGGGCGTCGTAGCCGATCACGATCTCCTCGTCGGTCGGGATGACCATGACCGAAAGCGGATGATCCGGCTTGATAAGGCTGGTGCCGATGATGACCTCCTGCTTGCGCAGGAGGTTTTTCTCCGCGTCCAGCCGGATATTCATGGCTTCGAGAAAAGACAGGATTTTCTGGCGGACATAGGCTTCGTTCTCGCCCAGGCCTGCCGTGAAGACCAGGGCGTCGGTCCAGGGCAGCGTCGCCCAGTACTGGCCGATGTACTTGGCCACCCGGTAGGCGTACATGTCGATGACCGCGGCGGCGTCCGGATCGCCGTCCAGCGCCTTGGTGCGGATCTCCTGCATCATGTTGGTGTGGGCGATGGCCTTAAGGCCGCTTTCCTTGTTCAGGTCATGAAGGACTTTGTCGAAGGCTTCGGCGCGGCTGAGCTTTTTTTCACTGACGAGCTTGCCGGCGACGTGCCCGATCAGGGCCGGATCGATATCGCCTGAGCGCGTGCCCATGATCACACCTTCGAGCGGTGTGAACCCCATGCTGGTGTCGACCGAGCGGCCTGATGCGATCTTGGTCAGGCTGCAGCCGTTGCCCAGGTGGGCGGTAATGCCGTTGAAACGGGAAAACGGGATGCTCAGCATGCGCGCGGCGCGCCGGGCGACATACATGTGCGACGTGCCGTGGAAACCGTATTTGCGCACGCCGAAATCCTGGTACCAATGAGCCGGAATGGCGTAGCGGTAGGCGTACGACGGCATGGTTTCGTGAAAAGCGGTGTCAAAAACCGCAACTTGAGGAACATCCGGAAGCAGCCGCATGCTTTCCTCAAGTCCGGTCAAATTGGGCGGGTTGTGCAGCGGCGCGATCGGGATCAGCTCGCGGATAGCCGCCAGGACCTGGCCGTCGACCCGGACACTGCTGCTGTAACGGTCGCCGCCGTGGACGACGCGGTGGCCGACGGCGACGATCGAGTCTCGGTCGATGCCGATCTTTTCCAGGACGTCGAAGACCTCGACCAGCGCGTCGCGGTGCAAGGGCAGCGGCACCGACACAACCTGCCGGGCGCCTTGCTGTTCGTATTTCAGCCGGCTTTTGGCCGGATTGCCAATCTCTTCGGCGATCCCCTGCAGCACGGCATTGAGATGCAGCTTAGCATCCAGGGCAAAAAAGTTGAATTTCACCGACGAACTGCCGCAGTTCAAAACCAGCAGGTGCTTTGTCATGGTAACCTCCCGACCAGGGCCCGGCCGGAAAATGGCGCGGGCAGAAAAAGATTCCCGTTTATTGTACCATGCCGGGGCTTGCGGCAACAGGGGGGTGGTCGGCGCTCGTTCGATAGAATTCATCTGATAAAATTATCTTGTGCTTTACGATCGTACAAGGAAACGTGCCGCTAAACCGCGCTATGAGGCATAATAAGATCCGATCGTGTCGGAATACGATCGGTTCAATAGCGAAAATTAAACAATATTAATATTTGTAATGTAGGTACTCCGCCGTGACGGGAGAGCAGCCAGGCTTATCCGGGCTGCTGCCGTCCGCCTGCGAAGCCCTGGTATTCGTCCAGAAACCACTCGGCGACCTTGGTCATGTACAGTGCGATTTCTTCGCCTTTAAAGGCCATCGAGACCTTTAGCGTGCCGAAGTAGTCGTCGGTGATGTACACCAGCAGGTTCAGCTTGTGCGGCTCGACCCAGGCTGCCGAAGCCAGGCAGTTGTAGCCGCGGTCGATCGGCACGCCGATTCTCCTGCCGAAATAGCCGGTCTGGGGGAAAACGCCTGCCAGGCAGCGGCCCAGACCTAGGCGCAGTGTCTTGTCGCCCTGCGCGTTGCTGTACGACCAGAGCACGGAATCGGCGCTGAAGCTTAGCCGGGTGCGGGTGATGCCCATCGGGTTGCCTTCCAGGACGTACCAGCGCCCATCGATGCGATCAGTCCATTCAGACCGGCTGTCACCGGGCTGGGGCAGGACTTCAAGCGAGGCGACCTTCTGCTCGAGCCGCGCCAGGTCTTCAGGCGCTTCCGGAAGCGCTTTCGCGGACAGGTTTGCCAGCAGCTCCTGGCGCATCGCGTCGTAGATGCCCTGGCCGGTGGACCCGGCTCCCTGGGTGTCGGCGATGCAGGTGAAAACAAAGTCCTGCTCAGGGAAACAGAGCGCCAGCTGGCTGCCCATGCCCCGGAAAGAGAAGCCGTTTTCCTTTTCCCGCCAGATCTGGTATCCGTAACCGTCATTGCCGCCGATGCTGTTGTCGATCTGGCAGCCGGTTGCCTCGCGGACATAGTCCTCGGGCAGCAGCTGCCGGTCGCCCCAGCGTCCGCCGTTCAAACAGACCAGCGCCGTCTTGGCCAGGTCGCGCAAGGTGCACTGCACGCCGGAACCGCCCCAGGAGGTTCCTTCAGGTGTCTGGACACACCAGGCGTCGGGGCTGAACCCGATCGGATCAAGCAGGCGCGGGCGCAGGTATTCGAGAAACGGCATGCCGCTGATGCGCTCGACGATCGTGTTCAGGACGACGGTCGCAGCGGTGTCGTAGGCGAAGACGGTTCCGGCCGGATGGGACGGCTGCTTGTTGAAGAAGCACCAGGCCCAGTCCTTGTCATGACGCGTGTAGGCGTTTTCCGAATGCGGGGTCGCCATCATGAGCAGGTCGCGGACCGTTGCCTGGGCCAGCCAGGGATGCAGGTCCTGCGGAACCTTGTCCGGGAAGAACGACGCGACGCAGTCATCCAGGCGCAGGCGGCCTTCGCCGATCAGCGAGCCGATCGCCAGCGAGACGAAACTCTTGCTGATAGAGTACATCCGATGCAGGCGATCGGGTGTGAAAGGCGCCCAATAGCCTTCGGATGCGACCTGGCCGTGGCGGACCAGCAGGAACCCATGCAAACAGATGCGGTTGCGGTCGATGCGCTCGAGAAACCGCAGGACGGCCTCTGACGGGATTCCGACGCTTTCGGGGGATGATGCAATCTGGAACATGGCTTATAACCTCCAGTTGGTGCAGCCGTCAGGCCGCGGTGCGCAGCCAAACGAAGACCATCGCGCCGACGATGACCAGATCGGCGATCAGCTCACCGATCAAGGTGTTCTGGCGGACGGGGCGGCTGCGCCACAAGTAAAAGGCGGACAGGAGCAGCATGTAGGTGCCGCAGGCAAGCAGGGCGACAGCCCGGATGTCGGGGACGTGCGAAAAAGCCAGCACCAAAACGATGTAGATGGCGATGGCCGGCAAAGTCAGCAGGTTTCGGGTTCTTTGTGTCATGAAGCCCTCTCGGCCCGGCCGCGTGACGCGGCGGATGTCTCTTCCATCATCGTCCACTTCGGCTGCTGTGTCAAGCGACCGAACGGGGCGGATCTTAGAAAAACTTCAGGCTGATCGAGATGATCGCCACGTTAACCAAACCGTGCAGCAGCCAGGCAGACGCGATGTTTTGGCTGCGGCGCACCAAAAGGCCGAGAAACAAGCCGCTGATGAAAAGGCCGCCCAGGCTCAGCGCCAGGATGGCCGGACTAAACCAGCTTTGGAAAATAGCCAGGTGGTAGAGCGCAAACAGTCCCGCCTGGTAGACGAGGGCGAGCCGGGGTTTTCCGGCATCGATCAGGTCAAGACCGGTATAGCCGCGGAAAAAGAACTCCTCGGCCATGGCGTTGACCAGGGGAATGTAGACGAGTGTCGGCCAGAGGCGTTCCCGCGTCATGCGGGTCCTGTCCTGGATTTCAGCGATGACCGATGCGACACCGAACAGGCGGCAGAGCGGTTCGGCCAGCAGGTTAACCACAACAATGAGGGCGACCCCGAGGACACATGTCAGCCCGAGGCGCGGCAGCTGGCGGCGGGTCGGCAAAACACGCGCCAACAGCTCATGCCAGGAACTGCGGCGGACCGCCAGCGTGTAGATGATGGGCAAGCCCAGAAACAGCACCAGCTTGACGGTGGATTTGGCGTTGTAGTTCAGGCACCAGCCCTTGGCGGCCAGGTAATACAAGGCGACGGCGGCCAGGCTGGATGCGAGGATCCAGGCAGTCTTTTTCTGTGTCGGTTCCATAGCTGTCCTTTCGTTTGCCAGGCAGGCGGTTTCAGGCAAGATTGGCGATGCGGGACGCCAGATCGGCGGCGATGGCGTCCATTTCGGCCGCGTCTTTCTCGTCAAAGCGGGCCGGCAGGGGGCTGTCGCAATCCAGAATGCCCAGCGCACGGCCGTCGGCAGCGAACAGAGGTACGGCCAGTTCGGACGCGGAGGCGCAGTCGCAGGCGATATGGCCGGCAAAAGCATGCACATCGCGGACGACTTGGGTGGCTTTCTGCTGCCAGGCCGCGCCGCAAACACCGCGGGCGTATGGGATCTCCATCACGGCCGGTTTTCCCTGGAAGGGACCGAGCACGAGCCGGTCGCCCCGGACCAGGTAAAACCCGATCCAGTTGCAGTCGCCGAGGGCGTCAGATAGGACCGCGGACGCGTTGGCCAGGGCGGTAACCGCAGTCGGCGCGTCAGCCAGGTGCAAAGCGAGCTGTTCGCGCAGCACCTGGTAGAAGGCAGGTTTGTCATCCGGGTAAGCAACGGGCGTATAAGCCATGGGCGTTCCACCTTTCGGCACCGGCCGATACCCATCGAACCGTGCGGCTCTTTTCTTTTCACACTATAGCCATTTGCCAGGCTGATTTCAATCAGTCCGGGCAGATCGCGCCGTTCAGGCAAGCTCAATGACCTGGCCGGCCTGAACCGTCAGAAGGTACCGGTACTGCCCCGTCGGGGCCAGGTCCAGAATCTGACCAGCGCAAGTGATCGTGACTGGCCGGTTGGTCTGCAGCTGAATCGCTCCGTCCTGGCTGGCCAGAAGACGCGCATGAGACAACGTTGCGTCGGACCAGTCGAGGTCAACCATGACCTTGCCCCGGGCCTGCAAACCTGTGACGGAGCCGGACCGCCACGCGGCCGGCAGGGCCGGCAGCAGCCGGATGACACCGCCGTGGCTTTGCACAAGCATTTCAGCGACGCCTGCCGCAAGGCCCTGGATCGCCTGGTTGCCCTCAAACGACGGGGTCACGGCACTGTCCTGGCATGACGGGTGGAGACTGACTGCAGCGATGGCCTGTTCCAGGAGCTGCCAGGCGCTGTCGCCCTCGCCCAGCCGTGCCAGCAGATTGACCTGCCAGGCCGCTGACCAGCCCAGCGATGACCGGCCTCTGCGGCGAATCGCGCTGCGCGCGGCCTGGAGAAGTGCGGGTGGCGAATCACATGTCAGGTCGTCGTCAGGGTAGAGGGCATACAAGTGGGAAAGATGACGATGTGTCACCTCGTCCGGACATTCGGTAAAATCGGTCAGCCATTCCTGCAGCTGGCCGTTGCGG
>JAAZFW010000256.1 GCA_012511525.1 Clostridiaceae bacterium | reverse complement strand
GTGCGGGCTTCTATCAATACCTGCAATTGCCCGCACGGTATGACATGGCCTATAATAATATTAGCTATGCCAGATAGCAACCATGAAAGAGAGGGATTCAATATGGCTATCCAGCTTAAACAGAATTGTCGTTATTCGCTCGTGGTTCCGAGCAGTATGGGGGTTCGGATCACCCCGCTCGACCGTCAGCCCGTGCACACGGCGCGCCACTACGACATGCAGGTGACCAGTGCCGAAACCAACGTGCTCAACGTTTCCTCGTCGCTGGGCCTTCCGGTCAAGGTTCTGACCAATTTCGTCGCCGGCAGCCCGATCGCGTCGCTGATCAAGAGCGAACTGGCTTACCGTCACATCGACTATGAGGGCAAGGAGTTCGACCAGGGCGGTCCCTGGGGCTATCGTCACCAGTTCAACATCGCCGACAGCGGGTACGGCATGCGCGGGCCTCGTGTCCACAACGACCGCGCGGGCGAAGTCGGCCGCATGCTCGACGTCAAGGATTTCGACCTCGACCGGATCTTCGCCAAGGAAGGCGTTCAGATCCTGCACGTTTCGGGCTTGATCGCCGCTTTGTCGCCCAAGACCGGCGAGTTCTGCCTGGAGCTGGCCCGGGCGGCCAAAAAGCACGGCACGGTCATTTCCTTCGACCTCAACTTCCGCGCCTCGTTCTGGGAGAACAGGGAAGAGGAGCTTAGCCGCATCTTTGCGGAAATTGCTTCGATCAGCGATGTTCTGATCGGCAACGAAGAGGATTTCCAGCTTTGCCTGGGCGTCCAGGGCCCTGAAGCCGGCGGCAAATCGCTCGGCTCGAAAATCGACAGCTTCAAGGACATGATCAAGCGGGTCAAAGCCAGCTTCCCGAACGTGACGCTGTTTGCCAACACGCTGCGCGAAGTCAAGAGCGCCAATCTGCACAGCTGGGGCGCGCTCAGTCTGGACGGCGACGAGTGGAACGTGATCGAACCGCGCGAAATCCCGGTTCTCGACCGCATCGGCGGCGGCGACGGCTTTGTCGGCGGCCTGCTCTACGGTGTGCTCAAAGGCTGGAGCGCCGAGCGCTGCCTGCAGTTTGGCTGGGCGACCGGCGCGCTGACCGTCACTTTGCTTACCGACTATGCGACACCGGCCGACGAGGAACAGGTCTGGAGCATTTGGCAGGGCAATGCCCGCGTCAAGCGCTGAAAGGGGATTAGAACATGAAAAAAGCAGATATTGGCCTGATCGGCCTGGCCGTGATGGGCGAAAACCTGGTTATGAACATGGAGTCGAAGGGCTTCACCGTTGCGGTTTACAACCGGACGACCTCCAAGGTGTCCGACTTTGTCAACGGCCGGGCCAAGGGCAAGAACATTATCGGCACGTATTCCGTCCAGGAGCTGGTCGACAACCTGGCTAAACCGCGCAAGGTGATGATGATGGTCAAGGCCGGCAAGCCGGTCGATGATTTCATCGAGACCATCCTGCCGTATCTCGAAGCTGGCGACATCCTGATCGACGGCGGCAACTCCCACTTCCCGGATACGATCCGGCGCACGGCGTATGTCGAAAGCAAGGGGCTGCTCTACATCGGCACCGGCGTGTCCGGCGGCGAAGAGGGCGCCCTGCTCGGTCCGTCGATCATGCCGGGCGGGTCGCCTGAGGCCTGGCCGCATGTCAAGCCGATCTTCCAGGCAATCGCCGCCAAGGTCGAAGACGGTTCGCCCTGCTGCGACTGGGTAGGCGAGAACGGCGCCGGCCATTTCGTCAAAATGGTACACACCGGTATCGAGCCTGGCGACATACAGATTATCTGCGAAGCGTACCAGCTGATGCGCGACGGGCTGGTCATGCCAGCCGGCGAGATGCACGCGGTCTTCAAACGCTGGAACACCACTGAGCTGGACAGCTACCTGAGTGAGATCACCCGTGACATCCTGGCCTTCAAGGATGAGGACGGCCAGCCGATCGTGGACAAGATCCTTGACACGGCTGGACAGAAGGGCACCGGCAAATGGACGGGCATAGCGG
>JAAZFW010000255.1 GCA_012511525.1 Clostridiaceae bacterium | reverse complement strand
TCGCGGAAAAAGTCGTGGAACGTGCCGAAGCGGTAGTGCGGGAAGATCGGCCAGCGATCCATCGTCCGGATGCGCTCGAGATCGCGGCGGGTCGGCCCGCCGCCGTGGTCACCCACGCCGTAGACGCGCAGGGCTGACGTCAAACCGAGCGGCCGGCAGAAGGTCGGGACCATCAGGGCGCAGCGGCCGTCGATATCCCAGTTGTACCAGAGCGGTTCCTGGAAGACGAGCACGCTGCGGCCGGACGGCGCCTGCCAGCGGGTAAGGCCGAGGTTTTTGCTGCCCCGGCAGTGGTAGTAATAGCGCACGCCGGCATCTGAGAGGATTTCCGGCACGTTCTGGTGGTGGCCGAAGGTGTCCGGTTCAAAATCCAGATCCAGCGACTCCGGATCGATCTCGAGCAGGCCGGCCAGGTAGCGGCGGGTGTAGAGCAGGTGCCGGACCATGCTTTCGGCGTTGGGCAGGGTGCGGTCGGCTTCGACCCAGGTTGATGCGGTCACCTCCCAGCGGCCCTCCTGCACACGGTTGCGGATCCGCTCCAGCAGAGCCATGTCATGGCGGGCCACGATCTCGTAGACGGAAGCCTGGGACTGGGCGAACGTGTAATCCGGGTACTGGTCCATCAGGTCCAGCATCGTGCGGCAGGTGTCGAGCGTGATTGAGACGGTCTCGTCAAAAGACCACATCCAGTTCATGTCGATGTGCGCGTGTCCGATGCAGATCTGGGTGAAGGACTTGGCCCGTTCCGCCAGGCCGGCCAGCTGCGTCTCCAGCGCGAGGCAAGCCGTGCGGGTGATCGCGCCTTCTGCCTGGACAGCCTGCTAGAGCTGCCCGATCGCCTCGTCAACCAGATCGTCGCTGTCGTGGTCGAAGGCCACGGACAGCTGGACGGCATACAGCAGTTCCAGGACAGCCCGCCGTCCCCACTCCGGTTCGGCACGCTCCTCCTTCTCGGGGGCTTCGCATCCGTACTGGCGCGCAAGCAGATCCAGTTTGTCCAGGTTCTTCATGGCAAATCCTCCTCATTCGGCTCTTTTCGATCTTCAGTCATTTTATCTGGAAGCTGAACACGGTAAAGCGGGCGGTATACGAGCCGCCCATCCAGCCGGATACTTTCCATCAGGGAAACGCTGCCGATCCGGGAGCAGATGGGATCGGACGGCCAGGGCGGCAACGCCAGGCCAACAAGACGGGCCTCACGAGCCACGGTCAGGTGGGGCTGCCAGGGACGGTCTTCGGCAGGAAAGCCTTGCGTCAGCAACTGCTGGCGCAGCTGCCAGACCAGGCGGGCCGGTTCGGAACCGCTCGTCACACCGACCCAGAGCAGGCCGCTGGCTGCGCGAAACGTGCCGAATCCGGAAAACGAGACCGCAAACGATCTTGCATCAGCAGCTGCCCGGTCCAGGGCCTCCGTCAGGCCAGGCACGGCGGCCGGCGGCTGCTCACCGAGAAACTGCAAGGTCAGATGCAGATTCTCCGGCTTTGTCCAGCGGGCAGGCACCTGCCTTTTGACAGGCAATAGCCTTGTCTGCAGCGCGTATCGGGTCGGCTCATCGAGCTCGAAGGCAAAAAACAGTCGCATAGCTTACCGAATCTCCCTGCTTTTCATGATATACTCTACGCCAGAAAATGCAACGGAGGTGCCATCGTGCTTGAAATGACTGCACCGGTCCCGCCTGAATGGCAGCTTCTGGCCGCCCTGGACCGGCTGGATTTGTTCGATATCCCGCTCGAGGATGCCGCTCCGGCGTTCGGCTGCGACCAGGACTGGTACGGTGAGCACTGGCAGCGCCAGGCCGGCTGCGGCCCCTGCACGTCGGCGACGATCCTCTATTATCTCGCCCCAAGCCGGCCGGAAATGGCCTCGCTCTATACGCTTCCCGCCGGCAGCCAAGAGCAGTTCCGGCTCTTCATGGACCAGATCTGGCACTATGTCACCCCCGGCCGCATGGGGGTCAACGAGGCCGGCATGCTGGTCGACGGGGTCACGCGCTACGCCGGTACCCGGGGGATCGGGCTGGAGGCGGCTGTCTTTGGCATCCCGGGCCTGACCGGCAGCCGGCTGCCGCTGGATCAATTCCGGGATTTCATCGTCGCCGGTCTTGGCCGGCAAACACCGGTCGCCTTCCTGAACTTGTCCAACGGCAAGCTCGACAACCTGGACAGCTGGCACTGGGTCACGGTCACGGCGCTGTTTTGCGATCCGCAGGGGCAGCTGTTTGCCGAATTGTCCGACAGCGGCGAAAAGAAACGCGTCAATCTGTCACTGTGGTATACGACTACGCGTCTGGGCGGCGCAGCCGTCTATTTCCTGCCCAAAAAGTAACAGCCCGGCCGATCGGCCGGGCTGCCATAAAGTTGAATCGGAATTCGTTTAATCGTTGACCTGGTTGATGATTTTTGCCAGAGGGGAGTCCGAACCCAGGATGAGCGTCTTCTCGCCCTGCAGGGACTTTTTCATCGCCTCCAGCTCGCGGACGAACAGGTAGAACTCCGCCTTGGCCGGATCGTTGTAGAGCTCCTTGAGGATACGCATGTATTCCTCTTCCCCTTCGCCGCGCAGCCGCTGGGCGGCAGCTTCGGCCTGCCCGATGGTGATCTCGATCTCCTTGTCGGTCTCGTTGCGGATCTTGGCGGCTTCATATTCGCCTTCCGCCTTGTAGGAGGCGGCCATCTGCGAGCGTTCGGAAATCATGCGGGCATAGACGGCGGTCGTGTTGTCCTCGGGCAGGTCGAAGCGCTTGACCTCGACGGACAGGATCTCGACACCGTAGGGCATGAGGCTGGCCGCGACCTGCTCGGTGATCTGGTTGTTGAGCGAAGTCCGGCTGGCCTCGCCGTCGGAGATGATCTCGCTTTGCTCCAACTGGCCCATCAGGTTCTTGATCACGCTGTAGGTGCTGGCGTCGATGCGCTTTTGCATCTCGCCGATGTTGTTGACGGTGCGGATAAAGGTCGTTACGTCGACGATCTTCCAGATGGAATAGCTGTCGACGATCATGGCCTTCTTGTCGGCAGTCAAAACTTCGGACGAGTTGACGTTATAAATCATCTGCTTCTTGGTCAGCCGGTTGACATCCTGGATAAAGGGGATCTTGAAAGCCAGGCCGGCGTTCGGATGGATCGACACGAGGGCGCCGAACTGGGTGATGTAGGCGAATTCGCCCTCCTGGACCGTGTAGACCGAATTGCTGACGCCGATCAGGGCGAGCAGGACGACAACGGCGATGATAATCCATTTCTTCATGGTGTGATCCTCCTCAGTTTCCGGCACTGCCGGGCAGGACATTCGTGCTGTCAGATCCGTCCAGCGGCAAGAGCTTCAGGACGTTGCTGCCGTCGTCGATGTAGACACGGATGTTGGGCAGGATATCCTCGAGGGCTTCAAGATACATGCGGTCGCGCGTGATCTGCGGGAAGTTGGCGTATTCCTCGTACATGGACAGGAATCGGTCGCGCTCGCCCATGGCTTCGTTGATCTTGCTCTGCTTGAGGCCTTCTGCCGCGCGCACGATCTTGTCCGCCTGGGCGTTGGCTTCCGGCAGCTTGCTGTTCTTGTAGGCAATCGCCTCGTTGAGCGCCGTCTCTTTTTCCTGCTTGGCCGTTTCCACGTCGCGGAAGGCCTTGGCGACATCCTCCGTCGGCGGCTCCGAGTCGTTGACTTTGACATCCAGGATCATGACCCCGATGTCCTGGCTTTCGAGGTGCTGGCGCAGCATCTCCTTGACGTCCGCCTGGATCTGGATCTTGCCGGTCGTGAGCACATCGTCGATCTGCTTGGTACCGACCACCGAGCGCACGGTGCTCTGGAGCATGTTCTTGAGGATGACGTTCGGGCTGTCGGTCTCGAACAGGTACTTGTACGGGTCGGAGATTTTCCATTCGACGAAAAAGTCGATGTTGACGATGTTGAGGTCGCCGGTGATCATCATGCTCTCCTCGGGGATGCTGTAGTACTGGTTGTCCCCGGAGCTGCCGTAGCCCAGCTCGATCTTCTGAGTCAGATTGACCGGCAGGATGGTGACCTGCTGGAACGGCCAGGGCAGCTTGCCGTGCAAGCCGGCGTCGACCGTCTTGGTGTACTTGCCAAACGTGGTCAGGACGGCCTGCTCGCTTTCGCTGACTGAGAAAAAGCTGGAGCGTCCCAGGGCGATCAGCAGGATGACCAGGACGATGAGCCCCACCAGCCTGATCATTTTGACGGTTTCTGTTTTCATCTTCGTTCCTCCTTGGCCTTCCGGCCAGGTTAACATATCGGGTCTTCGATGATATTCGCAACATCCCCTATTATCGCCGAAATCGCGGTGCTTGGCAAACCGCCTGCGCGGCAGCCGGGCCCAATTCGCCTTTGCTTTTGAGGTCGCTTGTCCTTATAATGGTGCTGATCTGTCCGGAACGGGTCCGGCGCGATCGGGAGGACCAGATGGCACCAGGCGGCATGGCACACCAAGCCGACCAGACGGCGCAAAACAGCCGCCTGCTGCAGTTCGGCTGCATGGCTTTTTTCCTGTTCAACGGCGCTTTGGTGCTGCTGACCAGTTCCCTTTTGGTTTTCCTGATGGAAGACTACAACCTGACCTATGACCAGGGCGGATTACTGCTGACGATCCAGGCGGTCGGAAACATCGCGACCAGCTTTCTTTCCGGGCCTCTGGCGCTTAGGATCGGGCGTAAGCGGACCTTGATTCTGGCCGCGCTCGGTTTTTCGCTCAGCCTGGGGCTTGTCGCCCTGGCGCCGCCTTTATGGATCCTGCAACTGGCCCTGTTTCTGTCCGGCCTGGCCTGGGGAACGTGCAACAACCTGGTTAATTTCATCATCGTCCAGGTCAGCGGCGGCCATTCCGGGCGAATCAGCCGCGTCCACACGTCTTTTTCCATCGGCGCGTTTCTGGCGCCGCTGCTGGTCGCCCTGGCGGTCCGGCTTGGGATCAGCTGGCGCTGGCCGGTTGCGCTGATAGCCGTCGCTGCAGCGGGCCTGGTGCTCCTGGCCGTCTTTCTGCCCATTCCCGAAACCAGCGCGGCAGGCGAAAGAAGCGCCCCCCAAAACAAAGGATATCTGCGGGATTGGCGCCTCTACCTCTACATGCTGCTGCTCTTCCTCTATGTCGGCATCGAGACCGGCTTCAGCGGCTGGCTGGTCACCTACTTGACCGGACATCGCCATCTGGACCCCTCAGTAGCCCAGTCGCTGCTGTCCGGGCTTTGGATCGCCATGATCGCCGGCCGCGTCCTCGTCTCCGTGTTCGGCCATCGGCTGAACAAGAGCCGTTTCCTGCTGCTCGAGGCCATCGGTGCCGTTTTGGCCGCCCTGCTGCTCATCCGGGCCAGCCAGCCTGTTTTTCTGGCGCTGGCCGTGTTCGGCCTGGGATTGTCTCTCTCGGCGTTCTACGGCATGGTGATCGCCAACGCCAGTCACCTGGTGGCCGAATCGCCGGTCGCCAGCGGCCTGATTATGGGCCTGGGCGGCCTCGGAGCCTCCCTGATGCCCCTGCTCGCCGGCGTTTTCGCAGCCAGCCAAGGCATTGTGGCCGGCCTCTGGGCTCTGTTCACGGCTGCGCTTTGCCTGCTGGCCCTGACGGTTGTGAACGCGCTTTTTCCGCATAGATGATCTTGCGGATGGCGTCTTCCGACAGGTGCAGCTGGTTGGCCAGGCAAGCCAAAGACTGGCCGCGGCGGTACGCCTGGCGGATCGACTGGTTGCGCTGCTGCAGCAACGATCGGCTGCCGCTTTGGCTGCCCCAGGGTTTGCGCGGGGCGGATTTCTTGGGGATATAGATCAGCTGCCCGTCCAGGTGCTGCTGGATCTGCTTGAGCAGTTCCGGCGGCAAGACCTCTCGGGCGTTGAGATAGGCCATTCATTTCTCCTTTTTCTTCTGCACAAAAAACACCGCCGGATCGCCCGCGGTGTAAAACCAGGCCGTCAACAGCAGGCCAAAGCCTGCCCGGCCAAAATCGGGGGATGCGACTAAAGGATGCCGGACCCAAACCGCATAACGCGGTCCGGGCCCGGCACCTGCTGATTCAGGTGTCAGCCACCTCATCAATTTTAATCACACGATCGCCCCCTTTCAGAAGAAAAATAAGTCGCGACTGTGCTTTCATTATAGCGGCGAACAACCGCCCGATCAATGGAAAGAATAATTATAACGGTCCGACTGCCTGATCTGATCCTTTCGTCAGGTAATTCCGCTCAAAAATTCGATTTGACAAACACCTGGGTGCGTGCTATCATAATCGAGCGCACAACAAGAGCGTCCTGCTCGTGTGGCGGAACTGGCAGACGCAACGGACTTAAAATCCGTCGGACCAAAATCCGTGCCGGTTCGAGTCCGGCCACGAGCACCATCAAGGACACCAGGTCGTGGGAACTCGAAGTTGTGAAGCAAGTCGACGCGGAGTGGAGCAGCTGGTAGCTTGTCGGGCTCATAACCCGAAGGTCGGAGGTTCGAATCCTCCCTCCGCAACCACAATGAAAAAGCCTCAGCATAAGCTGGGGTTTTTTTGCGCGGGAGAATCGGTGCGGCTTACGGAAGTTGATGTCCTGTTTTTTGTAATTTTTGTACACGCGATTCGTTTGGGAAATCTTTTGATCATACTGCATTTATTTGGGTTTATGCGCATGTAACGATTGCATCAGTCCGAAAGCAGATCCCGCAAGCGATTGATGCGCTTGCACGCCTGCCGTGTTTCTGTTAATATGGTATTGTATTCCGATTTAACAGATGATTAGAGGTCATTGGATGTATATTGAAAGACATGTCACGAAAGTCATTGCCAAAGCCATGCAAGGTTTTCCGTCCATCTTGCTGATAGGGCCGAGGCAGGTCGGAAAAAGTACTTTGTTAAGAGAGAAATTCCCGCATATTCCATTTGTTTTGCTCGATAACAACATAACACTGGCTGCTTTAAAAGATGATCCTCTGGGTTTCCTGCAGCTTCAAGGTACGCCTTTGATACTGGATGAAATACAACGAGCCCCGGAATCGTTTCTTAGCATCAAATACATGATAGATTCTGACAGGCATCCGGGCATGTATGTGTTAACCGGATCACAAAAATACGATTTGATGAAAAATGTCAGTGAGAGTCTCGCAGGTAGAATTGCAATCATCAATATGTTGGGGCTTTCCGATCGCGAATTGTGCGGTGACGATTTTAACGAACCTTTCCTGCCAACCATTCAATATTTAAAGAACCGAAACTCGAAAATATCTTTTTCGCTGCCTGCTTTATGGAATCGGATCCATAGAGGCAGCATGCCTGAAATGCATGCCAATCAAACCGTTGAATGGGAAATGTTCTATGCATCATATGTCAGCACATACATTGATCGTGATGTCAGACAGTTAGCCCAAGTCGGTGACACGATCGCTTTCACGCAGTTCATGATTGCATTAGCGGCACGTACAGGCGAGCTTTTAAATATGAGTTCTTTGGCTAGGGACGTGGGTGTTGATGACAAAACGATCAAACGATGGCTTTCAATTCTTCAGGCTTCAGGGATCGTATACCTGTTACAGCCATTTTCATTGAATGTCAACAAACGTGTGATCAAAACACCCAAAGTGTATTTCACAGATACCGGGCTTGTTTCTTATCTGTGCAGATGGCTCACGCCTGAAACGTTAGCAAACGGAGCCATGGCAGGTCAGGTTTTTGAAACATTTGTTGTGGATGAGATCCTGATGTCCTATTACAACGCCGGCAAAGAACCAAATATGTTTTTTTTCCGGAATACAGATGGACAGGAGGTCGATCTGGTTTTTTATTCAGACGGCACCTTGTATCCGGTGGAAATAAAAAAGACAACCTCGCCGAACCGAAAAGACATCAAGAACTTCAAGACGCTGCAGACATTTTATCCATCTTTGAAAATGGGAGAAGGCGGAATTATTTGCACTCATTCGATGCTTCTGCCTTTAGAGGACAAGAATCGCATCATTCCTGTCAGCCTGATTTAAACGGTTCATAACGTCTTGATGCGGCATATCGACACGCAGGCATGCTGTTGTCGCCCAAACAAAACATTCCGAAGCTCTATGCGTCAATCCAGTAAGGGGCTGTTAAGAAATTAGTTGCTCTTTTCTTCGAGAGATTGACGAGTCTGGTCAATCTCTCGAGGAACTTATAGAGCGACTTATTGATGAACAGTCCCTAACCACGCGGTCCTTGCCGACTGCACCTTGAACCAGCATCGATCGCCTGATCACACAATGTACACATCATTCGGGTATTCCCCCAGGTACCGGTCTCTTCTGTCAACAATGACCGTGACAACGTTTTTCCCTTGGTCGAGTCTCTTGGCAATTTTACAGGCAACCGCCACGTTGGCGCCGGATGACATCCCGCAGTAGATGCCTTCTTCGGAGCAAAGCCGGTTTGCCATCGCCCGGGCCTCTTCGGTGGTGATCCGGAAAAAAAGGTC
>JAAZFW010000254.1 GCA_012511525.1 Clostridiaceae bacterium | reverse complement strand
GCTGCAGGAGGTTCATGGCCATGATCGGCAAGGCAAAAAGCAGAATTTTACCAAGCAGCGGCCCGCTGTTCAGATCGTTATCTCTTTGGCGCATCCCGATCATCGGCAACGGCTCCCGCCCATATGCAGCGCACAGGCGGCGATTTTCGGCGATAACAGCGGTTGTCCGGACGCAGAAATGTGTTTCTCAATACCCATAACTGAGATTTATAACACAGTCCGGCCAAATGTTCCAGCTAAGGGACTGTGCGCACGATGGTATGCCCCCGGGCTGACAGCACATCCAACGCCCGGTCCAGGTGATGCTGCTTGACAAGGATGTAGTCGGTGTTGTACGTGGACAGCGCAAAGATGGCGATATCCGCCTCAGCGAGAATGCCCGCCAGCGCAGCCAGGATGCCGACCAGGGAAAAATCCAGTACGCCCATGACACGGATCGCCCGCCAGTTGTCGTCGCGGGTGATCGCTCCGGAGGGGACATGCGCCGTTTCGCACACGACGGAACGCTCCTGATCGGTTTTCGCGACAAAGCAAAACTCGCGTGACCAGTCGACCTGCTCGAAGGATGTGACCTGGCAGATCGAAAAATGTTTGTCGATGACCATAAGGTCCATAAGCATTCCCTCTTGTCTTGTTCTTCCCTTGTGTGTTATACCACAAGGCCTCAACCCCTGCCAGGCCAACCGTCACCGGGCACAGCACAGATTTCCCCAGATCTCGTTTCATGTCACCTGCCCAACCAGTCGGTTGATATGCTAGAATATAAGTATATTATCTTATAGTAAACTCATCCGTCATGCACCGCCTTTTATAGGCGGCTTATCCAGCGCAGCTGATCTTTCTGCCCTGTAGATTCTTAATGTGACAGACAAAAAATGATTGAAAGGAGAACATGACGAAAAAGCAGGAATGGTGCGGCTAATGCCAAACAGCTGCGGCACAGCGATTGGCTGCGGGCAGAAAATCGGTCAAATCGGGAGGAAGATATGGTGACTTTAAAAAAGTATCTGTCTGAGTTTCTGGGCACGTTTGTCCTGGTTCTTTTTGCCTGCGGTGTCGCAGCCGTTACCGGCTGCAGCGGCGAGGCAAACGCAGCCTATGTGCTGACGGCGCTGGCCTTCGGCGGAGTGATCGTGGCCATGGCCTATTCGATCGGCCACATTTCCGGTTGCCACATCAATCCGGCCGTCTCGATCGCGGTCTGGCTTAACAAAGGGATGAACACGAAGGATTTCATCGGATATGTCGTCTCTCAGTTTCTCGGGGCGATCGCCGGGGCGGCCGTCCTGCTGGCCATGATCGGGACGGACAAGGGCCTCGGTGCCAACGGCTTGTTCGAGGCCAGCGTCCTGAAGTCCCTGGTGATCGAGATCATTCTGACGTTTGTCTTTGTCCTGGCGGTTCTCGGCGCTACCAGCAAACCGGAAAACGGCAAGGTGGCCGGGCTGGTGATCGGCGGTTCGCTGACATTGGTCCATCTGCTGGGCATCTATTTCACCGGGACCAGTGTCAATCCCGCCCGTTCTTTCGGTCCGGCCCTGCTGCTCGGCGGCGACGCGCTGGCTCAGGTTTGGGTGTTCATCGTCGCGCCCCTGGCTGGCGGTGTTCTGGCCGCCTTGGCCTGGCGGTTCCTGTCCGGGGAGATCCACAAGAGCTGATCGCGACAGCCCGATAACAGAAAAAAGGAGCGTAACCGGATCAGGCTGCGCTCCTTTTTCCTGTTTGCAGAGGCCAGTTTCGGATCCTTACCGGCCTGGTTTCTTTTGCCCAGCGCCGGGTAAAACGGCAAACCCGTTGCGGTAAAACTGGAACGCGGCCAGGATGATCAGGATCGCCATACCGACCAGGGCCACCGTCCGCAGCGCGGAAAAGTCCCCTTCGAGCAGGTCCTGATCCTTAAGGAACTGGTTGATGCCCAAATAGGCCCAGGCGACCGGCAGCGGAAAAACCGCGTTCTTGATTTTCCACAGAACGCCGGCCAGGAGCCCGATCGCGACGATCAGGATGATGATGCCCCATGTTTCATGGGTCAGCCCGAAACCGTTCCATGCCAGCTTGACCAAAGCGGCGGCGATGTTGACAACCGTCGCGATGAAAAGCCAGCCCGCGTACAGGCCGAAGCTGAGCGGCAGCAGCCAGCGCTTGCCTTCTTGGATGCCTAGCAGCTTCTGGTTGAGCACGGTCAGCGCCACGACGAAGCCCAAGATGAATAGGGCGGAGAGTTCCACCTGGACAAAGGAAAACAAGACGATCCAGCCGATGTTGAGCAGGCTGGAAATCCAGAATACGGTCGAGATCTGGTCGATCGCCCGGGTGTAATACGCATCTTTTTGCTTAACGATCAAAACGATGATCGATATGATCAGCAACGTGTAAATGACACTCCAGATGCTGAATGTGGCCGGACTGGGCGTGATCGCCGTGGCAAAACGGTCAGAGATCTCCTTTTGCGACAGCCCGTTGAT
>JAAZFW010000253.1 GCA_012511525.1 Clostridiaceae bacterium | reverse complement strand
ATCATCATCCGAGAACACGAAGACGCTAAGGCGCACACGGCCGCAGGCCAGAGGAGGACCTTATGAACGCATTCTACCCCAGTGTCGGAAAAATCCGCTACGAAGGCAGCCGGAGCGACAACCCGCTGTCTTTCAGGCACTATGACCCGGACGCCGTGATCGCCGGGCGCACGATGCGCGAGCATCTGCGCTTCGCCATGTCCTACTGGCACACGATGGTCGCCGAAGGCACGGACATGTTCGGTGTCGGGACGGTCGACAAGCACTATGGCGCCAGCGACCCGATGGAGCAGGCCCGCAACAAGGCACGGGCCGCATTCGAGCTGATGGACAAGCTGGACATCGACTTCTACTGCTTCCACGACCGCGACATCGCGCCCGAGGCAGACAACCTGACCGAGACCAACCGGCGCCTGGACCAGATCGCCGATCTGCTCGCCGAATTGCAGCAGGCCAGCGGCAAACGGGTCCTGTGGGGCACCGCCAACCTGTTTTCCCATCCGCGCTATCGCCATGGCGCTGGCACGGCCTGCACGGCCGATGTCTTCGCTTTTGCCGCGGCCCAGGTCAAGAAGGCGCTGGAACTGACCGTCCGGCTGGGCGGCGCGGGCTACGTGTTCTGGGGCGGCCGCGAGGGCTACGAGACGCTGCTCAACACAAACATGCGCCTCGAACTGGACAACCTGGCCCGCCTGATGCGCATGGCCGTCGATTACGCGCGCTCGATCGGCTTTAAGGGCGACTTCTATGTCGAGCCCAAACCCAAGGAGCCGACCAAGCACCAGTACGATTTCGACGCGGCGACCGTGATCGGCTTTCTGCGCCAGTACCGGCTGGACAAGGACTTCAAGCTGAACATCGAGGCCAACCACGCCACCTTGGCCGGCCACAGCTTCCAGCACGAGTTGCGCCTGGCCCGGATCAACGGGATGCTCGGCTCGATCGACGCCAACCAGGGCGACTTGCTGCTCGGCTGGGACACCGACCAGTTCCCGACCAACATCTACGACGCCGCATGGTGCATGTACGAAGTGCTCAAGGGCGGCGGCTTTTCCAACGGCGGTCTCAACTTCGACGCCAAGGCCCGCCGGGCCTCGAGCAGCCTCGAGGACATTTTCTACGGCTACATCGCCGGCATGGACACCTTTGCCCTGGGCCTTAAGCTGGCGGACCGGATCATCCAAGACGGCCGGCTGGACCAGTTCATCACCGACCGCTATGCCAGCTGGAACGAGGGCCTGGGCGCACGCATCCGCGCCGGTCAGGTCAGTCTGGCCGAGCTGGAGCAGATTGCCCTGGCCAAGGGCGATGTCGAGACCGGCAGCGGCCGCCAGGAATACCTGGAGACCTTGATCAACAACCTGATCATCGGATAAGGGAGGTACAGGATGGCACGCGATATTCTGATTGGAATCGATGTGGGCACGTCCGGCGTCAAGGTGCTGGCCGTCACCACGCAGGGGGAGCTGGCCGCGTCGGCGATCGAGACCTATCCGCTCTATACGCCGCAGGCCGGCTGGACCGAGCAGGAGCCGGCCGACTGGTGGCAGGCGACCCAGACCGCACTTAAGCGCACCCTGGCCGATTTGGCTTCCGACCGACTGCTTGCGGTGGGGCTGTCCGGCCAGATGCACGGCATGGTCGCCCTGGACGCGCAGATGCGGGTCGTCCGGCGGGCGATCCTCTGGAACGACCAGCGCACCGCCAGCCAGTGCCGGGAATTGACCGAACTGGCCGGCGGCCCCGACGCGCTGCTGGCGATGACCAACAACCAGATGCTGACCGGCTACACGGCCGGCAAGATCCGCTGGCTGCAGCAGACCGAACCGGACAACTTTGCCCGCACCCGATTGATCCTCAACCCCAAGGACTATATCCGCTACTGCCTGACAGGCACCGTCCTGACCGAGGTTTCGGACGCCTCGGGCACCGGCTTTTTCGATGTCAAGAACAACGGCTGGCACACCGGACTGATCCGGATGGCCGGATTGGACCCGGACCTGTTTCCGCCTTTGGTCGCGTCGACGGAGGAGGCCGGCCGCATTTCTGATACGGCGGCTGCCCAAACCGGCCTGCCGGCGGGATTGCCGGTCAGCGGCGGCGGCGGCGACGCCGTCATTTCGACGACCGGGCTGGGCCTGGTGCGGCCGGGGCGGATCGGGATCACGTTGGGTACTTCAGGCGTCGTGGCCATGGGGCTCGACGCGTTCATGGCCAACCCGGAAGGCAAGCTGCAGGTATTCCGCGGCAACGCGCCCGGCAGTTTCACCGCGATGGGTGTGACGCTGGCGGCGGCCGGTTCCTACCATTGGTTCCGCCAGGCGCTGGGCCAGCATGAAAGCGAACAGGCCAAAATGACCGGCCAATCAGCCTTCAAGCTGCTCGACGCGGCCGCGGCCGCGACCGAACCGGGCGCCGAGGGCCTGATTTTCCTGCCCTACCTGACCGGCGAGCGCTGCCCGATCCATGATCCCGAGGCACGCGGCGGCTTTATCGGGCTGACCGGCCTGCATGAGAAGGGCCATTTCGCCCGGGCTGTCCTGGAGGGCGTCGCCTATTCCCTGCGTCAGGTCCATGCCCTGATCGCCGCCAACAGTCCGGACAGCCAGGGAACCGGTACGGTCGTCCTCGCCGGCGGCGGCGCGGCCAGCCCGCTCTGGCGCCAGATCTTCGCCGATGTCTTCCAGATGCCGGTTCAGACGGTGTATGGCAGCGCCGAAGGCGGATCCTTTGGCGCCGCCCTGGTCGCCGGGGTGACAGCTGGCGGCTGGCCCAACTTGACCGAAGCGGTCCGCCTAATCCGGACGGAGAGCGAAACGTTGCCGGACCCGTCCCGCGCCGCTCTCTACGCCGAGCTCTACGAACGCTACACCCAAGCCTACGGGGCGCTGCGCCCATTGTTCGCATAAACGGCCAGATCAGGCAAAAAAGTACAAAAAAAGGCAGGGTGTTGCTTAGACAGCCCCCCGGTTATCCCGGAAAATGGTAGCGACAGCCGCGCCAAAAAGGCGCGGCGCTACCATTCAGGAGGGGTAACATGCAAGCGAAAGAACTGGTTCTGGCCGCCCTGCGCAACGAAGAGACCGAGCGCACACCCTGGGTGCCCTTTGTCGGCTGTCACGCCGGCAAGCTGATCGGCACGACGGCTGACCTCTATTTACAGTCTGCGGACCTGATCGTCCAGGGCGTGGAGGCGGCGATTGAGCGCTACCGGCCGGACGGGCTGCCGGTCGCCTTCGATTTGCAGATCGAAGCCGAGGCGATGGGCTGCCGCCTGCATTGGTCGCCCGATAATCCGCCGGCGGTCGTCAGCCATCCGCTTGATGAAGGCAAGACGCTATCCGACCTCAAGGTACCGGGCGCCGCCGACGGCCGATTCCCGGTTGTCCTCGAAGCGCTGCGCCGCCTGAAGCAGGGTCCCGCACGGGATATCGCCCTCTACGGCCTGATCACGGGTCCGTTCACGCTGGCGCTGCACCTGATGGGCACCGAGATCTTCTACCAGATGATCGATGAGCCCGAGCAGGTCCACGCCCTGATGGAACTGACGACGCAGGTCAACATCGAGGCGGCCCGGCTCTACATGGAGGCCGGCGCGGACATCATTGCGGTCGTCGACCCGATGACCTCGCAGATCTCGCCGCAAAACTTCGCCGATTTCGTCACACCCTATGCCCGGCGCGTCTTTGACGAGGTGCACAAGCAGGGCAAACCCGGCACGTTTTTTGTCTGCGGCAACGCCAAGAACAACATCGAGGAGATGTGCCGCTGCCACGCCGACGGCCTCTCGATCGACGAGAATATCCCGCTCGACTATGTCCGCGACACCTGCCAGCGCTACGGACTGTCGTTTGGCGGCAACATCCGGTTGACCGTGACCATGCTGTTCGGGACGGCCGCGGACAACGTCAATGACGCCATGAACTGCATGTCGATCGGCGGCACGCGCGGTTTCATCCTGTCGCCGGGCTGTGACATGCCCTTCGATGTCCCGCCGGAAAACGTCGAGGCGATCACCGCCCTGGTCCACGGCGAGATCGGCTGCTTTATGGCCGCCAGCGACCCGCTGAGCGACGTGACTTTGGAACTGCCTGACTACACGGACCAGGCACACGTCTATGTCGACGTGGTCACGCTGGACTCCTCGTCGTGCGCACCCTGCCAGTACATGATGGAGGCGGTCGAGCATGCTGCCCGCGCGATGGACGCCCCGATCGTCTACCAGGAATACAAGATCAAGAGCAAAGAGGGGATCCTGGCGATGAAAAAGCTTGGCGTCGAGAACATCCCGACGATTGTCATCGACGGCGTCGTCAGCTTTGTTTCGGTGATTCCCGACGAGGCGACCTTTGTCCAGGCGCTGCGCCAGGCGTTGGCAAAAAAGGGACTGGCTTGACGGCAAAAGGGTTGTCTGGCAGGCCTTGGCAATGTTACAATCGAAAAAATAGACGATGTGGAGGCCTGCCCTTATGGAGAATGTGTTTGTTTTTGACCACCCGCTGATCCAGCACAAAATTTCCCTGATGCGCGACAAGCAGACGACGACCAAGGAATTTCGCGAACTGGTTTCGGAGGTGGCCATGCTGATGGCCTACGAGGTCACCCGCGACCTGCCACTCGAAGAGATCGAGATCGAGACGCCGGTGGCGGTTGCCCGTACCAAGGTCCTGGCCGGCAAGAAACTGGCCCTGCTGCCGATCCTGCGCGCCGGACTCGGCATGGTCGACGGGATGCTGCAGCTGCTGCCGATGGCCAAGGTCGGCCACATTGGGCTCTACCGCGACCCGGAGACGCTCGAACCGGTCGAATACTATTGCAAGCTGCCCGAGGACGCCCAGGAGCGCGACACGATCGTGCTCGATCCCATGATGGCGACCGGCGGTTCGGCCTCCGCCGCCGTGACCTTCCTCAAGCAGAAGGGGATCAGCAACATCAAGTTCGTCTGCCTGATCGCGGCGACGGAGGGGATCGAGCGGCTGCACCGCGACCATCCGGATGTGCCGATCTTCTGCGCGGCCGAGGACAAGAAGCTGAACGACCACGCCTACATTGTGCCTGGCCTGGGCGATGCCGGCGACCGCCTCTTCGGCACCAAGTAAGGCATAAAGCATCTTTTTCATTCCAAAGCGGAACGGGCAGGATCCCACCTGCCTGCACCCGTTTGAAGACAACTTAGAAGCAGCAGGCTGTTT
>JAAZFW010000252.1 GCA_012511525.1 Clostridiaceae bacterium | reverse complement strand
TTCGTGTATTATGGAATACAATTCCATAATACACGGTATTTGCATTAAATTCAAATGATGATCCGTGTGTAGTGGTTCTACAACGATTTCTTCACCCGGATGAACATGGAACCTGTCGCAAGAACATACTATGCCTAAAAAATAACGGTGGAGGCCAACTGAAGGCCGACCAGTACGCACGTGCATCCCTGCGGTTTCTGAAAGCATAGGATTTTATCACAAATGATAGTTCAGGCGGCTACAGATGCGCAATGCGCCGTGGCAGAATGGAGACGGTGGGGTTTGCCTGCCCAAGCAGTTCGCGGCTGGTCGCCGCGCTTTTCCAGGAGGAGTTAGCGATGCAATACAAAACTGAACTCAAAACCATGGATGCGTATGACGTTGTCGTGGCCGGCGGCGGCCCGTCCGGCTGCACGGCGGCGATTGCCGCGGCCCGCGAAGGGCGCAGGACCCTTTTAATCGAAGCCACCGGAGCGCTCGGCGGCATGGGCACCCTGGGTCTGGTTCCGGCCTGGTGCCCTTTCTCGGACAAGGAGAAAATCATCTACCGGGGTCTGGCGGAGAAAATCTTCAACCTGAGCAAGGCCGCCGTACCCAACGAACCCACGGGAAAGCTGGACTGGGTGGCGATCAATCCGGAGGAGCTGAAGCGGATCTACGACGAACTGGTGACCGAAGCCGGCGTGACGGTCCTGTTCAACACGCTGCTCTGTGACGTCCTGGTCGAGGACGGCACCGTCACCAGGCTGGTCGTGGCCAACAAGCTCGGTCTGTCGGCCTGCCAGGGCAAGGTGTTCATCGACTGCACGGGCGACGCCGACCTCGCCGTGATGGCCGGCGCGGGTTACGAGAAGGGCAACGACAAGGGCACGGTCCAGCCGTCGACACACTGCTTTTCGATCGCCAACGTCGACACCTTCGCCTACGAGCATGTCGTCCGCGGGCGCATGCGCAACCACAACCTGACCGACAAGAACGTCAGCAACCTGATGATGAACGATCCTGAGCTTGACCTGATCGTCGACACGCATTTTTGCAACTCGATGTTTGCTCCCGGCATTGTCGGCTTCAACGCCGGCCATCTGTTCGATGTCGACGCCACCGACCCCTTCCAGGTTTCTGCGGCCATGCTGCGCGGCCGCCAGCTGGCCAGCCAGATGCTCAAGGGGCTCAAGAAATATGCGCCGGAGGCCTTTGCCAACGCCTATGTCGCCCAGACCGGCTCGCTGCTGGGCGTGCGCGAGAGCCGGCGCGTGGCCTGCGACTACCAGCTGACCGTTGGCGATTACCTGGCGCGGCGCTCGTTCCCGGACGAGATCGGCCGCAATGCCTATTACATCGACGTGCACCATTCGCTCGAGGAGCTGAAGGGCGTGCGCGACGGCACCTTTGACCCCAACCAGCGTTTCGAGCATTACGGTCCCGGCGAAAGCCACGGCATCCCCTACCGCTCCCTGACGCCTAAGGGGCTGAAGAATGTGCTGGTCGCCGGCCGGACGATCGACTCCGACCCGATCATCTTCGGCTCGGTCCGGGTCATGCCGCCCTGCCTGGTAACCGGCGAAGCGGCCGGCGCCGCCGCCGCCCTGGCCTGCGAACAGCCGGTCACCGACGTGCACCAGGTGGACGTGGCGCTGCTGCAGGACAAGCTGATCGGCTACGGTGCCTACCTGCATATCGACCAGTAATCGGGGGAGGGAGCAGCATGGACCAATTCGATTTTTCGCGCCAAGCGCTGCCGCTGAGGGGCGACTATGACGTCATCGTGGCCGGCGGCGGAACCGCCGGCGCCCTGGCCGGCATCGCCGCGGCACGGTCCGGTTGCCGGACCCTGATCGTCGAACAACTGGGCTGCCTGGGCGGTTCCGCGACCGCCGCTATGGTCACGCCCCTGATGCGCTCTGGTCTTGCCGGCAATCCTGGCCAGTGCCCGCTGGGGCTTGAAGTCAACAGCCGCCTGGAAGAATTGGGCG
>JAAZFW010000251.1 GCA_012511525.1 Clostridiaceae bacterium | reverse complement strand
CTTCTGTCAGGTGTTCCGATAAATCCATCATACCCAGTCAATCGCAGGCAGGCAACGGGACAAACAGGTTTCGGAAAATGAACGGAAGGCAGACGATGCATTCACTTCATCTTAACCAGAATTCGCGTATAATGATAGCAGAACGAGCAGCGGTGATTTTGCATCAGCGCCTCCGAACCTGTTGGCCATATGGGCCTGGATCGGATCAAGGAGGTGTTTGCGGTGTTTTGTCGTCATTGCGGCCGGCAGCTCATGCCAGGCAGCCGCTACTGCCATTTTTGCGGCAACTTGGTCACCCGGCAAAAGAAGAAATGGCCCAATGAATTGCTGGCCGCCCTGGCGATCTATCTGGCAGTGGCGCTTGTTCTGGGGACGCTCGCCATCGCAGATGTTTTCAAACCTCACGCAACCGAACACACACATGCTTCAAGAGAAACCCAAAATACCGTCTTGCCGTCTTCCTCTCTCTCTTCTTCCTTGCCGTACCGGGACACGGGCCAACGTCTTAAGCTGGGACGCTCTGTCAAGCTGCTTGAACAGGACGTTTTGTCTTCCGGAGCGACCCTGACCGTTTCAGATGCTGATCACGCGCTGACCGGTCTGGAGATCAAGGTGCCTGCCGGCAGCTATCCAGATACGATCCATTTTACCGTGACAGAAATAACCGTGCTGGCAAATGGCCTCGACCGTGACCTGATCCTTCTAACGCCGCTGCTGCAGGTCGAAAACGGCGGTGCATATGCTTCTGGCCTGGTTACCGTGCGGCTGCCCTGCCAGGTTCCCGATGACCATTTGGCTGTCGGATTCTACTACGATCTAGAAACGGATGACATTGAATGCGTGTCGGTGATGAGCCAGGACAGCACCTCCGTGACGTTGGGCGTGCGGCATTTCTCAGGAATAGGCGTCGGCGCTGTACCCGAAGCGGTGATCTCGGTTGATGCCGATACAGGCTATGAAACCGACTTTGTTCCGGGAATCGACGACTTCAACATGGCCAACAACGGTTCTTCCCTTGAACCGGATGGCTATTGCGCAGGTCAGTGTCTGGCGATGATGTGGTATTACAAGCAACGAAAAAAAGCCGGGGAACCGGCCCTTTGGAACCGATATGACAATTATGGGCCGGAGCCGGCGCTGCCATTTTTGACGCCCGCTCGTCAGGATGACGATGTCATGGCCTTGCGGCTCGCATCCGTCGCACAGCATAATATAACATGGACTTCCACGCTGTTACGGTCATTCATCGATGTGTCGAAACTTTCCGACAAGCAAACGTTCCTGGGCATCATATATGCCATGCGTCTGCATAAATCACCCCAGCTGATATGCTTATACGAGCTGGACGATACAGGCACGGTCATCTCAGGCCATGCCATCATCGCCTACAAGTGGGAGGGCAACCGCATATACGTGGCCGATCCTAATCATCCAGGCCGGACAGACCGCTTAATTGAACTGAAGGACGACAAGATTCAGCCCTATGCGTCAGCTGCAACCGCTTCTGACGCCGCAGCCGGCAAGGGGCGGCTTTACACGCAATTTTCCCTGGTTGGCTTCACAGCGCTGCATGACCAGCGGGAAATGGCCGAACTATGGCGCCAGCTGGATGCGCGCACCGTAGGTTCCCGTGCGTTTCCCGCCAGCGGTTTGAAGCTGTTTACGACGGAGATGACACCAGAAGGAGAAAAACATGTTGAGATTACATCAGGCTATGAGGCCAAAAACCCCACGTTGGAGATTACCTATGCTTCCGCGGACAGCCCAACAACATATTACCTGACCCATGCAACACCGGCAGGCGTCTGCACCCCGATCAACAAAGATATCTGGGGCATGTTCGCGGTCAATCTCAAACTGGGCGATAATTATCTCGGCATAAAGGAAATGAAAACGGTCGGCGGCAAGCTGCGCTGGCACGATTATCGCTGGATCAAGGTTGTTTTGCCCTTCCCCTACACTGGGCGCTGGCAGGGCACGCTCCATTTCGACGATGTCAAGCTGCCGCCAGCCAATCCAGATGCGTCAACGGCGATGCCTGCAACGCCCAGGGAGGCTCTGTCGATCGGCTGCGACCAGATTCCTCTTGAACTGCTCCAGCAGCTGCTGGCACTTAAAGGCACCAGTCAGGGAATCGAAATGGCCATCGCTGAAAGTAACGGCCAGTATAAGGCCGTTTTCTGCATGGCCGGCGCCACCCTGCAGGACCCTCTCACGTCTGCGGACCGTATCTTGCTGACGCCGGGCGACAACTGTATTCAAGGCGAAACCCGCATCGAGAGCAGCAACATCGTCATTCGTCTGCGGCTCGAATCCGATGGCGAGTCAGCCGATAAGATGAAAGGCCGCTTGGATTTCATCACGAGCGATGGCGGCCCGCATGGCATCTTCACAAGCATCACATTCACGAGAGACGGAGATTGATCCATGCCTCATGCCTATATGTTCTTCTTGCTGGCCGGTGCCGTTGTGCTGGTGTCCGGCACGCCGATATCAGCCAAGCTGGGCGGCCTGCCCTGGTCAAGGGCGGTTTGGCCGGTTGGCTTTGCGCTTCCTTTCGCCATCGGGGGGGCGCGCCTGTTCTATCTTCTCATCGACACAACCCCGGGATTGGACCCGGGCTTCAAAAATCTGGCATCGGGCGCCTATGTCCTGTATGGCGGTGTTCTTCCCGGCCTGATCGTTTGTGCTGCCGGATGCCGCTTGCTGGGTCTGCCGATCCGCCGCTACCTGGACCGGGCAGCGCCGGTTGCCGGTCTTGGCATCGCCGTTGCCCGCACAGGCTGTATTCTGAACGGCTGCTGCTTCGGGGTGCCGACTCGCCTGCCCTGGGGTGTCCTTCCGCCATACGGGGGAGCTGCACACCAGATGCAGCTGGATGCCGGCTGGGTGGACCACATGCTTGGCATACCGTTGGGACCGCTGCCCATTCACCCGACCCAAGGCTATGAAATGGTTGCTGCCCTGCTATCAGGCGGGCTGGCGCTTTGGCTGTTGGCACGACATGCACCCACCGGGATCCCAACCGGCTTTTTCGGCTTGTCCTTATCGGCCCTGCGCTGGATGATTTTTTCCGTTCGGGCTTTCCCCGGAGCCTCGACCTGGTCCCTGTTCGTACGCGGCCCGTTGACATACGGGATTGCCATCCTGTCATCTTTGTTGCTGCTGGTCTATTCCTACCCACGCGGCAAATTCCGACGCACGCAGGATCCAGACCGCTAGCACCCATGACAAGATATCCCG
>JAAZFW010000250.1 GCA_012511525.1 Clostridiaceae bacterium | reverse complement strand
TTAACACCGTCATGCCTTTGCGCAGCAGTGTTTTGCTGTTTTCAGCATGGTCATCACTGTAGGAAGCGACGACCACCAGGTCGAGGTCATCGCGCTCAAGCAAGCTCTCGATCCGGTTTTCGGCGTCGATGTTCATCTCCGCCTTGATCATGGCGCGCCGCTCCGGGTCGGATTCGACATACGCGACGATCTGGTACAAGTCCGGCAGCTGCCGGAGCAGGTGGGTATGGATGTTCCTACCGCTGCGGCCATAGCCGATGATGGCTGTTCTGATCGCTTTCATGGTTCTCACGCTCCTCTTATTGCTTCATGATCCGGATGAAGTCCGGGAAGGCGATTTCGGCGTCCGGCAGTTCCGGATGCCATTTCTTCTCCCACTCCAGGGAAAAATAGCCGTCATACCCGTCGCGCAGCATCTGGTCGACGATTTTTTTGATCGGGATGTCTCCCTCGCCGATCCGGCACAGCCGGAAAGCGCCGTTCTCGCGCACATGGTCCTTGACATGCACATGGCGGATCGCGGGTCGCAGCGGCTCATAGAAAGCCATGAAATCGTCCCCGTAGACCTTGTCGGAATGCTCGATGTCCCAGAGGATGCCAAAGCGCTCCGAAGACACGCGGCTTATGACCGATTGAATCCGTTCCAGCCTGTTGAAGTCACCGTGGACCTCCAGCCAGACCTGGACCGACGTGCCTTCGGCATAGTCGCATAAGGTCTTGATCCCGGCGACGACCTGGTCGATGACCTGCTGTTCATTCGCAGGATCGGCGATTTTGTCGCCAAAGACGCGAATCGCAGGGATGTGCATCCGCTCGCAGATATCGATGGCGGCCTTGCCGTCCTCGATCAGGGCTGGTGTTTTGACGGGATCGTGGAAATTGACCGATGTGCCGAATCCTGTCATTTCAAGCTGATGCTGTTGCAGGCGACGCAAGGTGTCCTGCTGTTTGCCGGGTTTGAAATACTCGATCTTGTCGGCCAGCATCTCGCCCTCCAGACCCCTGATCTCGATCCCGTCAAAACCCATGCGCTGCGCCTCGGTCAAAATGCGCTCGAAGGACCAGTCGGGGCAGCCAAGTGTCGTAAAAGAACATTTCATATCATCATCTCCCGAATTATTGTTTTTTTCGTCACCTATCACCAAATGACCTCAGTTTCCATTATACGGCTTACCGTTTTGCAATACGATGCACGATTCCCGTCTGATTTTATACTTTTCTAAAGTCCGATTGGTTTTTTTTGCCATATCTGTTATCGTGATGACAAAGGGGGGATGCTGCATGAGCCAAATGGAGATCCTCCGGATCGGGCTGAACACACGTCACCTGGCCGGTTCCGTCGTCAACCCGCCGCATGTCGCGACGCATGCCGTCTTCTGGCAGTTTTGCTCGCCGGTCCGCGTGCAGACTGCCGAGGGTCTGGTGAACGCCGGACCGGGCGACTGCATCGTCTATGAACCGGGCTTTCCGCGCCGACTGCTCGCACCGGATCCGGGCACCGCCTACGCCAACAACTGGCTCTTTTTCCATTTTCCGCCCCTTTCGGCCTTTCTTGAGGCTTACGGCCTCAGGCCCAATGTGATCTGCCACGCGTCGGACTGGCTGGAAATCACCCGTTTGCTCCAGATCATCCTGGATGAGTTTTTGCACCCGACCTTCCATTCCGCGCGACGCAGCGAACTGGTCTTTGAAGAAGTTTTGCTGCAGCTGAGCCGGGCCTCGGCGGCCGAATCAGCCCCCGTATCCGAAATCGACCGCACCGTGCGCAGCAAACTTCAGGAGATCCGAACCCAAATCTATGCCGATCCCTGTGCCCTGTGGTCGGTACCTCATATGGCCCGATCGGCTTCAATCAGCGCCGCCTGGTTCAATAACCTTTATAAAAAACAATACGGCACGACGCCCAAGCAGGACGTGATCAACGCCAGGATCGAATGCGCCAAGAACAAGCTGCTGGCGCAGCATGACACCCTTTACACGATCGCCCGCGAATCGGGATTTCAGAACGAATACTATTTTTCCAAAATGTTCAAGAAAAGCACCGGGATGACCACCGGAGAGTACCGGAACGCGGCGAACCTGATCAACCGCGAAACTGGCCGGGATTGATCCCCTCGATTTTCCGGAATGCGCGCCGGAAGGTTTTAGCGTTGCTGTACCCGACCGCTTCCGCCAGTTTCTGGATCGGTTCCTCGTGGTGCAGCATCCGCTCCTTCGCTTTCTGGATCCGGACTGCGTTGATGTAGTCGAGCAAGCCCTGACCGGTTTCGATCTTGAACAGCTTTGATACATACTTGGGGCTGAGCTTGATCTCCCGGGCGATCTGGGTCAGGCTGAGGTTGACGTCGGCGTACTGCCGGTTGACAGCCTGCTTCACTTTGTCGGACAGGGAGTCTTCCTGTCTGATTTCGTCTTCGGTCTGGCACATGAACAGGATCATTTTGACAAATGTCTCTTTCAGCGCTGCCAGGTTCTGATCGTCAAGCAACGCGTCGATCATCGCCGTATTCAAACCGCATGCCTGATCGCAGCGCATGTTCAACAGGGCGCTGGTCAGGGCAAACACGTTGAAGCGCTGGACACGAAACATGTCGTCGGCCTGGCCGAGTTCTACGAAAAACTCATCGACAATCTTCAAGGCATCGGCTGTCGCCCGGATGGCGATCGCCTCGACAAGCAGGTGCGCGTAGTCGTTCACAACCATCGCGCCGGCGATCCTTTTTTCACTCAGCTGGGAGACGCGCAGCACGCTTTGTTCACTGGACGCAATCTGGTAGACATAGGCCGCGTTCATGTCATGGTAGGCTCCAGGCAATTTATCGATATGGTCGACCGGATCGCTGACGACGCAGCGCAGGATCAGGTTGAAATGATCCCGGAAAAAATCACATAACCGGCCCAATACCGCATCGATCGACGTGTC
>JAAZFW010000249.1 GCA_012511525.1 Clostridiaceae bacterium | reverse complement strand
TTGTAACGTTCATAGGCCGGTCCGGTTAAAAAGCCGGCGGTCTCCAGCGTCCCGACAGGAATGTCACCGCGGCCAGACCAGCGGTTGATCGCGTCCACACAGCCGGCGCCGTATGGACTTGAGGTGCAATGGGTCACGGCTTCGATCCGGCAATGGCCGCGTGTTTGCAGCGCGTGGGCCACGGCCAGGGCGCCGGCGTCGTCGCAGTCCGGACCAATATCGGTGTCAATGACCAGCTTGACTGGCTCCATCTACGTTCCCTTTCCGCCGTGTCCTCAAATCATCCGCGCAGATCCCAGGCCGCCTGCAGCAGGGCGTAATACTGTTCCTTCGGCATGTACTCCGGCACGCTGTTGCCGGTGCCAAGCGCGTAGCCGCCCTTCTTATCGCTAAGCAGCATCGCCCGGCAGCGCGCGTACACCTCCTGGCGCGTCCGGCGGCACATGAAATCGACATCGATACCGCCCAGGACTGCGATCCGACCGCCATATTGCTCATAAAAGGATTCGACAGGCTGTATCATGTCCTGGAAGGAATGCTTGCCGTCAAATTGCATATCTTCGATCACATCCTCCATGACCTCGCTTAGGTTGCCGCAGGAGTGCAGGATAACCGGTTTTCCGGCCGCATGGATGGATCTTACGATTTTGCGGTACCAGGGAAAGACATACCGGCGCAAGTGCTGCGGATTCAAACGTGTCTGCTGGTTGAAGCCCCAGTCATCGTTGATCAGGCAGGCGCCGACGCTGTCATGGCGCACCGTTTCCAGGTGATAGGCCATGATCCGTTCGCCCACCGCGTTGAAAACATCTTTGACAAGTGCCGGGTCGTCGAAGAGCAGCAGACACAGGTTGTCATAGCCCAGTAAGTTGATCGTGCCGCCGAGGATGCTGACTGGCTGCGGCACGACGAATTTCATGCCGGCCGGCAGGAACCCAGACAAGCGGTCAAGCAAGTCGTAGCGCGCCTTGCCGGGATCCGGCCAGGAATAAGCCTCAAACGAGGTACGGTCGCGGATCAGGAACCCTTCGTTAAGGGAAACGGAGGCGCCATGCCCACGTTCACCCAATGGGAACGTGAACCCCGGCAATGTCAGCGTCGTGTAGTCATACCCGGCCAGCCTGAAAGCGTCGATCAGTTTTTTCCAGGGTGCAAGTTCATCGGAGGCTCCGTATGGCATGCCGCAGGTCAGGTCGTCGTAGACGGTCTGGTTCATGTAATATTCGAACAAAGTCGGCCGATCTGGCCTCTGCCGCTCGAGAACTTGGAGCAGGTTGCGAAAGTCGGGTTGGAACGACATAACTCCGATCTCCTTATCTTTCTGCGCAGGTGCACCTGCCCCCAGTATAGCGCTGTGTTGGTGCCGGCACAAATGGATCTATCGGTCACGTTGGAACTTGTGGCATGCCAAATCGTCTAAGAGGCTATGAACCTATTTTGTGACCGTTCGGCAGATCCGGAGGGAGTGCCTTATGAAAAATAAACGACGTCATGGGAAGAACCCGCGATCAAGAGTCGCCAGCCTTTATCTTCTATCCCTGGTATTGGTCCTCGTAGCCGCCGGCTGCGCCGGTTCAAATCCAGTCACCACAGCCAGGCTCGACGAGCCATTTACCATTGGCATCGGCCAAAGCGCCTCGATAGCTGACGAAGAGATGGTCATCACGTTCGTCAAGGTGATCGGCGACAGCCGCTGTCCCAAGGATGCGGTCTGCATCTGGTCTGGTGTTTGCAGCTTCGAGGTCAGCATAACCTACCGCGGTAAAGATTACCCGCTGGCATTAAAGCAACCCGGCCTGACGGATCAGGCCGAAGATATATTTTTTGACTATGATTTGACCTTTCGCATCGATCCCTACCCCAGCGCCAGCGTGCCGGTCGACCCGGAGGATTACCAGCTGACTATGACGATCAGCAAATCATAGCCGAGCGCTACAGATTTAGGATAAAACCGTCGTACGCCGCGCGAAAGGGCAGCTGCAGTTGGCTTTCCAATTGCTTTTGGCCCGGGTGCAGGGTCCGCGCCAGGTGCGTAAGGATGACGGGGGCGTTGTCTTTTAGAATCTGGCTTCGCCGCATCGCCGCGACCATCTCGAAAACCATCGGGAGGGCGTTATGCTCGAAAATGCGAAAGTCCCCTGCATGGCCCATGCCAACCGTGCAGTCAAAGACGGCGCATTCGAGCGATCGCTGCCGCAGCCAATGCCAGGTTCTGGCCAGCAGCCAGCCGCCGTCGGTTGCGTAGAGCCAGCGTGTATCCTGCTTGTCGAAAAAGAAATGCAGCGCCATTTCGCCGGGAAAAGCGCCGATGTGATTGGCCGCCAGCGGGGTAACGCAATTCGAGCCAATCAGAAAATCCGTTTCGACAGTCAACCCGTTGACAACGGCACCATCGAAATGCACCTGGTTCGACCAGGAATGTTCGAGGTGAACCGTCAACGGCTTGCCTGAAGCGTTTAGGCGGTTGCGGGCCAGTTCACGGATCGCAGCAGGATCAAAGTGATCGCTGTGGCTGTGCGTGATCAGGATATCCGTGACACCCGTCGGGTTAATGCCCATCTCGGCCATCCTGATCAGGGACGATGCGGTGCAGTCCACCAGGATATGGCCGTCGACCAGGACGCTCGCAAACGTGCGGCATTCCCCGTTTGCGTCTGGTCCGTGCCAGTCAGCGGCTCCGGTGCCAAGAAATGCAATCTTTGTGTCCTGTTCCATCGTCACACTCCGTTCGCGCTGATCCTACCCAAAGCCATGATCTACCAAATTCGACGTGCGCGCAACCCGTCTGGCATCCAAGTAATGGGCTTATTGAATTTGGCGCCAGATCAGGCTGTTATGCCTTATGTCCGTTATGTTTCGGTCATAAATCGGCACTATAATGAATTCAGGTGGTGGTGTATATGACGTCTCACGCGAAATACTGCCTTGTTTTACTCTTGGTCTGCACGGTCCTCGGCATGACTGCCGCCTGTGCCGCTGCTGTCGACGACCTGGCGATCTACCTGACACGGGATGACATCCCCCCTGACCGCATGGAGATGCAAAGCCATGTCGCGCTGGCCGAACAGCCGCTTATCGGCATGGATGATATCATCAGCTACAACACCCAGACCCATGAGCTGAAGCTGACCGCAGCTGCCTTTGAGCGATTGTGCCAGCTGGACGTGCCGACCGTCGGCACATCCTTCCTGGTCTGTGTCAACAAGAGCCCGGTTTACTGGGGAGCTTTCTGGACGCCGCTGTCCTCACAGTCCTTTGACGGGGTAACGATCTGGAAGCCCTATGGGCCGTCGGATCCGCCGATCGTCACATTGGAGCTCGGTTATCCCGCTCCATCCTTCTATTCCGGTGAGGACCCGCGCAACAAGCCAGAAATCATCAGCGCTTTGCGCCAAGCCGGCAAACTGATCACGGCCCTGGCTCTGACTGACATCGACCTCTTGCCCCGTTCCATAAAGGCTACGAGATCTACTCATGGCCTGCGGATGACAGTTGGCACTTCACCGTGATCACCGGCACCAACCGTAACAAGACACAAGACGAGATCGTGTCCGGTGAAACCTATATATCCGAACAGGGCCGGATCCTGATCCGTTGCCATGGTGAGGAAGAATTGATGAAAGCGCTGGCTAAAATACCACTTGGGGAATGGGTCAGCCTGCTCGACGGGTCATTTGTGACGGAAAACAGCCAGCTATCCCTGCCGCCCGCGGACATGGCCGGGCGGATCAAGGCTTTTGCCCGCGAGCATGGCCTGCAGATCAACTGAGATGATCGACATATGGATTTTCAAATCCTTATGTGTCTGGATAAAACGGGTACTAATTCCCCCACAATACACAAAAGCCACCGAGGCAAATCCTCAGTGGCTCTTATGTTTTCATATGGCTGCCGGACTAGGATTTGAACCCAGACAGACTGATCCAGAGTCAGTAGTGCTACCATTACACAATCCGGCAATAGACTGGTTTCTGCCAGCAGGGAAGATAGTAACATAGAACGGAAATGATTGCAAGATCGATTTTAACCGCGGTCAAATGGGTCAATTGGTTAA
>JAAZFW010000248.1 GCA_012511525.1 Clostridiaceae bacterium | reverse complement strand
AGGGTGGTATATTATGAAAACGAACATATGTTTGACCCTGCGTCAAACGGGAAGAGAGGCTCCCTATGCCGGATATCAATGCTCTTTGGTGGCTGACCCTGATCTTGCTGGCCATCGTACTTGTCCGCCTGCTGCTGGCCGAGCGCAGAACTGAAAAGGCCATCTGGGACGCGTTCGCGCGCCAGCTTCCCGCTGAGCCGCCCGTCCGTCCGCAAAGCCCTGAGCCTGTCCGCCCGCAGCGGATCGACCGGTTTTTTACCGTTGCCGAAGCGGCCCGTGAAAATGGGAACGATCTGCCTGTTGCGCTGCAGTACACGCTGCCGCGCGCAGAAAAAGAAGAGGCAGCCGTTGCCGACTGCCATCACTGTGCCTGATTCGTATGTCGCGGGCTGCCTTGTCAGCCGGACTGGCCGACACGCTCGCGTTTGCTGCGCAAGCGGTGGTCGGTGGCCGCGATAAAGAAATTCGGGTCGACTTGCTGCAGGATGTCCTCGAGTTCGCCGTCTCCCATAACGGTGTTGCGGCCCTCCTGGTACAGCAGGTCCACCGCCTCGCGGATAGACTGGACGACCGGATGGCGCTTGTCGACGGCGTGTTCGCCCTTGAGGCCGTAAAAGCTGTTCAGCCAGTGGGCGATTCCGGCCAGGCCGGAATGCGAGTCGACGGAAACGGTGGCGGGACGGTTGAGAATCCTGGCCGTGTCGAAAATGTTGTAGATTTCCTCGTCTTTCAGCAGGCCGTCGGCGTGGATGCCTGCCCGGGTTGCGTTGAAATAGCGGCCGACAAAGGGCGTGCGCGGCGGGATTTCGTAACCAAGCTCAGCTTCGAAATATTCGGCGATCTCCGTGATGACCGACAGGTCCATGCCATCGGTCGTGCCGCGCAGGGACGCGTATTCCACCGCCATGGCTTCCAGCGGACAGTTCCCGGTCCGCTCGCCGATGCCGAGCAACGAGCAGTTGACGCCGCTGCAGCCGTACAGCCAGGCCGTGGCGGCGTTGGTGACCACTTTGTAGAAGTCGTTATGCCCGTGCCATTCGAGACAGTCGGAAGGAACTTCAGAGTAATGCTGCAGACCGTAGATGATGCCCGGCACGCTGCGCGGCAGGGCGACGCCGGGATAGGAGACCGCGTAGCCGAGTGTGTCGCAGGCCCTGATCTTGATCTGCTTGCCGCTTTCCCGGGCCAGCTTCATCAGCTCGTTGGCGAACGGGACGACAAAACCGTAAAAGTCAGCCCGGGTGATGTCCTCAAAATGGCAGCGGGGCAGAATGTCGTGCTCCAGGGCGCTGCGCACGATCCCCAGGTATTTTTGCATTGCCTGGCTGCGGTTGAGGTTCATCTTCTTGAAGATATGGTAGTCCGAGCAGGAAACAAGGATACCGGTCTCCCGGACCCCCATGTCCTTGACCAGCTGAAAGTCCTTTTCGTTGGCACGGATCCAACTGGTCACTTCAGGGAAGTCGTAGCCCAGCTCCATGCAGCGCCTGACCGCCTGCTTGTCCTTGTCCGTATACAGGAAAAATTCGCTTTGCCGGATCAGACCGTTCGGACCGCCCAGCTTGTGCAGCAGCTCGAAGAGGCGGACGATCTGGTCGACCGTGAACGGCGAGCAGGCCTGCTGCCCGTCGCGGAAGGTGGTGTCGGTGATCCAGATCTGGTCGGGCGTGTTCATCGGGACGATACGGTGGTTGAAGGGGACCTTGGGGATGCTGACATAGTCGAAAAGATGACGGTAGAGGTTGGGCTCGGCGACATCCTGCAAGGTGT
>JAAZFW010000247.1 GCA_012511525.1 Clostridiaceae bacterium | reverse complement strand
TCCGTCAGCAAACGGGCCGGCAGGACGGCCAGGCCCATCACCTCGATCAGGCCGATGTTCTCCTTCTTGATGTGGTGGACATCCGCGTGCGGATGGAAGATGCCCAGCGGGTGCTCGCTGCTTTGGCGGTTGTTGCGCAAGACCAGGTCGAGCTCAAACGCGTGGCCGCGGCGCCGGGCGATCGGCGTGATCGTGTTATGCGGTCCCTGCTCATCGTGCGCGACGATATCTGCATCCTTGTCTGTATAGCCGCGCCAGGCAAGGAGAATCTGCTCGGCAAGATCGGTCAGTATCCCGGGAGACGCGGCGCGCAGGCGCAGCGTGGTCATCGGCCAGTCGAGCACCTCGGCTTCGATCTCGGGCCATGCGGGCCAGGATAGTCTCATCGTGCTGCCCGCCCGCGCCATCGGCAGCTCGTAGCGGCCGCCCTGGTAATGGTCATGGGTCAGGATCGACCCGCCGACAATCGGCAGGTCAGCGTTTGAGCCGGCAAAATAGTGCGGGAAGCGCCCAACGAACGTCAGCAGGTTGGTGATGGTCTGGCGGTCGATGTGCATGTCGCGGTGTTCATGGGACAGGATGATGCAATGCTCCGGATAGTAGGCATAGGGAGAATACTGGAAATACCAGGGTTCACCGCCCAGTTCGATCTGGATCATGCGGTGGTTGGACCGGGCCGGGTGCCCGATGCGGCCGGCGTATCCCTCGTTTTCGACGCACAGAAGGCAGCGTGGATAGCCGCTGCTGCGCTGGTGGCGGGCCGCGGCAATGTCGCGGGGGTTTTTTTCCGGTTTGGACAGGTTGATCGTGATGTCAAGCACGCCGTAAGGCGACGGCGCCTGGTAAACCACGTTACGGGCGATCTGGAGTGTCTGGATGTCGTTGGATGACTGGCAAAGACGGTAGAACCAGCCGGTCGCCCGCTGCGGGCTTTCCCGATAGTGCTGTTCAAACTGCCGCTGGATCACCGATGGCTTATCCAGGAACACATTCATCAGGTCGGCGGCCAGAATGTCGCCGAGATCGGTCAGATCCTCCAGGACACCCCGGGCGATGGCGTCCTCGACCAGCTGCGCCAGAAGCTCAGGAATCGAGGTTTGCCCGGCCGCCGCTTCGGCCCGGGCCATCAGGCTGTCCGATTCGAAGGCTTCGATCCGCAGCCGGTCGCAAAGACGGTTGATCGAGTAGACGCGGTCTTGCGCGCCGATCAGGTCCTGTCGGCCCGCCAGCACGACCAGCTGGACGATGTGTTCCTTAAGTCTGTCAGAGGTTGTCATGGTCTTCCCTTCCCTGTTCGTTTGCCGGCGCTTTTCCCGGCGACCTTTTTACAATAACACAAATAGGCCCCGTTTGAGGAGATTGTTTTGCCAGATGGGATGCGAATCAGGATGAAAGGCAATCGGGAATGACCTGCCAGGTTTCGGCGAGGTCGTCGAGTGACAGACGGGCATTGGCCGGGCTGGTCGATGGCAGCACGACCAGCGGCAGCCGGATCTGGGCCTGCACATGCTGCCGGTAGAGCGCACCGGCCTTCTGTCCGTTGGCAACCACCAGCCTGATCGGACAGCGGGCAACCAGGTCCGCGATCGGGTTGACGGTTGGCGAGCGGATGGCGCTGTCGGCCGATCCCCGGATCGTGCACCGCATAAGGACATCCCACAAGGCCAGTTGATGATCCAGGATCAGCGCGCGCCTGGCGTCGCTGGTCTGCGGCACCGGACAGGCGAACAGCCTGGCCAGCAAAGGCCAGAAACGGTTTTGGGGATGGCCGTAGTAGAACTGGTTGAGCCGCGACTTCAGCGACGGCATGGTTCCCAGGATCAGGACCTGGCTGGAGGGGCTCCAGACCGGCTCGAACGGATGGCAGACCAGTTCGCCGTCCATGCGTTCACCGCACCCGCCTGGGCCTTATTGGCTTTCGCCTGCGCCTGCGCCCGTCTAATCCTACCGCGAGGGTCACCGGTAACAGCAGGATGAACGCCGTGCGCCAGGGATCAGCACTCCAGAAGCCGGCTTGGTCCGTTGGCTCGGCAGCACCCGTCTGGGTCCGCGCGGGTTGTGTCGGCATCGCTGCTTGTGTCGGGGTCGGCGGCGTCGACGGGGGCTGCGGGGTCGCGCTGGGCTCCGGTTCGGGCGTCGAAGTCGGCACCGGCCCCAGGAGCTGGCTTGCGGCTTCGTGCAGCAGCGTCCGGCTGTAGATAAATGTCGAGCCGGCCCGGTCGGCATCGTGGGCACCCAGGATGACGGAGATCAGCTCCCGGCCGTCGACCAGTTCGGCGGCGGCAACCAGGCAGTTGCCGGCATAGTAGGTGCTGCCGGTCTTGACCCCGGTGTAGCGCGCGATGTACGCCGACTGGAAAGCGCTTTCGCCGAACAGGAGCAGCCGGTTGGAATTGCTTAGCAGGCCCCAGCCCGGATACGGGTGCAGGTTGGTCGGCGGCATGACATACCAGCCAAGGCCCGCCAAAGCGCGGAACTGCTCGTTGCTCATGGCGTGGTCGGCGAGTAAAGCCAATTCCCGGGCGGTTGTCACATGGCTGTCGTCGTGCAGGCCGCTGGGGTTGCTGAAATGGGTGTTCGTCAAGCCCAGTTCAGCCGCCTTCAGGTTCATGCGTGACGCGAACTGCTCGCAGGTCCCGTCAAGCGTTTCAGCCAGAACGTTGGCCGCGTCGTTGCCGGACGCGACCAGCAGTCCCGCGATCAGGTCACGCACCCGAACCACCTCGCCGGCCAGCAGCCCGACCTTGGAGGAGGCGGACCCCAGGGCGACGGCATTTTCCGAAACGGTCGTCTCCAGGTCCGGCGGCAGGTTCTCCAGGGCCAGCAGCGCAGTCATGATCTTGGTGGTGCTGGCAGGATAACTGATCTTGTCTGCCTGGTGCTCGATGACAAACTCGCCCGTGCTGCGGTCAAAGACAACGTAGGCTTCAGCCTGAATCGCGTCGAGCGGCGGCCAGAGGCCGGAAGACGCGGCCGCCGGAACGGCCGCCAGGCCCAGCACCGCAGCCAGGATAGCCATGAGAAGAATCCATCGGCACTGTTTGGCGGTTTTACACATCTTGCCGGTCAGGATGCGGGGCCCGGCAAAAAATCGCCGGTCCCGGCCGGACGGGCGCCATAAAGGCGCGCGTAGAGACCCTGCTTGGCCAACAGCTGATCGTGGCTGCCGCTTTCGACGATCCGGCCCTGTTCCAGGACCAGAATCTGGTCCGCGCGGCGCACAGTCGAGAGACGGTGGGCGATGACCACGATCGTCCGGCTTCCGACCAGCGTCTGAATGGCCCGCTGGATCTCGGTTTCGGTTTCCGTGTCGACCGAGGCGGTCGCCTCGTCCAGGATCAGGATCGGCTTGTCGCGCAGCACCGCCCTGGCGATGGCCAGGCGCTGCTTCTGCCCGCCGGACAGGCGGATACCGCGCTCGCCCACCAGGGTCTGGTAGCCCTGGGGCAGCTCGGAGATAAAGTCGTGAGCCCGGGCGATCTGGGCCGCGCGCACGACGTCCTCGTGCGTGGTTTGTTCGAGGCCGTAAGCGATGTTCTCCTCGACGGTTCCATGAAAGAGGAACACGTCCTGAAGCACGATGCTGATCTGTTCGCGCAGGGCATGCAGGGTCAATTCGGCGATGTCGTTGCCGTCGATCAGGATGCGGCCGGCGGTCGGCTCGTAGAAACGGGCCAGCAGCGAGACCATCGTCGTCTTGCCGACACCGGTCGGGCCGACGAGGGCCACCATCTGGCCGGGTTTGGCCTGAAAAGAGATATCCTTGAGCACAGATATGTCCGCCGCGTAGGAAAAATCGACATGCTCAAAGACGATATCGCCCTGGACGCGCTCGATCTCCCGGGCGCCGGGCCGGTCGCCCACGTCCGGTTCCGCGTCCAGGACCTGCAGGACGCGTTCCGCGCCGGCCAGGGCCGTCTGGACATCCTCGGCGACGCGCGCCAGGTGCGTGATCGGCTGGTAGAACAGGTTGAGGTACATCAAAAACCCAATGATGTCGGCGACATTCATCTGACCCTGCCAGGCGAGATAGCCGCCAAAGCCGACGACGATGACATGCCCGGAAGCGCTGATAAACTCGATCATCGGGTGGAAAATGGCGCTCTTCTTCAAGGCACGCAGGATGGCGTCACGCCAGCTGGCGGCGGTTTTCTCGATGTTGCGGGCTTCGCGCTTTTGCTGGTTGAAGACCTGGATCTCCTTGATGCCGGACAAGTTGTCCTGAAGACCGGCGTTCAGTTCGGCCAGCGACTGCTGGGCGGCTCTGAAATCCGGACGGATCCGCTTCATGAAAAAGACGCTGCCGACAGCCAGAAACGGGATCGGGATCAAGGTGAACAAGGCTAAAAGCGGCTGGATCACGAAGAGCAGAATCGCCACGCCGATCAGGATCAGGATGTTGGTGAAAAGCTCGGGGATCGCGTGGGCAATCAGGGTCTCCAGCTGGGCGGTGTCGTTGACGACACGGCTCATCAGCTGGCCGGTCTGCTTGTCATGGTAGTAGCTGAGCGACAGCCGCTGCAGGTGGTCGTACACCTTGACGCGCATGTCCGTGACCAATCGCCAGGCGCCGACATGGGCAAAGTAGTTGCTGACGAACCTGAAGCCTGCCCGTCCCAGGTAGGTCAGGCCCAAAATAACGGCAATCCGGCCGATGCGGCGCAGCGTCATGTCATCGAGCGTCCCGAGCAGGATGTTCGTCAGGTCCCGCACCAGCCAGGGCGCTACCAGGTTGAGCGCGGTGATCATCAATGTCGAGAAACCTGCCAGCAGCAAGTAAAGCTTATAGGGCGCCGCGTGATGCAGCATGCGTCGGAAAGCAGACACGGGTAACCTCCGGAACTTGATTTTTGTCTTGTCATCATTATCCTGCAGGACACCTGTTCTGGCAAGCCAGGCTGACCGGAGCCCGATCCGTTTGGTATAATGAGGTAAAGGGGGTGGTCGATTTGCCGTTAGCGTGCGGCCCGGACTGCCAGTTGTGCCTGGACAAGCTCTGCATGCAGAAGGTCCCGATTTTTGCCGATCTGGCCCGTGAAGACCTGGAAACGATCGCCCGGCGCATCCTGCATCGCAGCGTCCCCAAGGGATCCGTCATCCTGTCGGCCGGAGACCGGGCAGACGCCATCACGATCGTCAATACCGGGAAGGTCAAAGCCTCCCGCTACTCCGAAGACGGCAAGGAGCAGATCGTCTACCTGTTCAGCGAAGGCGACTTTTTCGGCGAACACGGCCTCTTTCACGACGAGGCGGCGCCCTACCAGCTCGAGGCGCTGACCGATGTCCGGTTGTGCCAGCTCTTCCGGGCCGATTTCCAGGATCTGCTAAAGACTCATCCCAACATCGCGCTCCAGGTCCTGACCGCTTTAAGCAAGCGTTTGCACGCTCTGGAGAAAACACTGGGCAGCCAGAGCCTGGACAGCCGCGTACAGGCGCTGCTGCTTGAATTTGCCGAAAAGTACGGCCGCCGGCAAGCCGGCGGCCTTTTGGTTCGCCTGCCGCTCAGCCGGGAAGGCATCGCCAGTTACCTCGGGGTTGCCCGGGAGACGGTTTCCAGGAAATTCAGCCAGCTTGAACTCGACGGCGTCATCCGCGCGATCGGCCACAAGAACATTCAGATCCTCGACCTCGACGCCTTGAAGGCCAACAGCAAATTTTGATCCTGATCACAGAGATTTGCCGGAGCAGGCGGTATGCTTGATCCAGCAGCAGACATGGGGGGACTTGCCCCGGGTTATATCCCTTCCCAATCCCCCATTGGCCGCCGCCGGCCGGACCCGATCCTGCCGCGGCTACACACGAAAGGATATGAAAAGATGAGTGAATTGATCAACAACAGCCGGCAGCGCCGCGACCAGCTCAAAGCCCTGATCCAGCAGTTGCATGACGGCAAGACCGTCGATGAAGTCCGCGGCGAATTCGAAGCCCACTTCGGCCATGTTTCGGCAGCCGAGATATCCAAACTGGAGCAGGAGCTCGTTTCGGAGGGCATGCCGGTCACGGAAATCCAGCGCCTGTGCGATGTGCACGCCGCTGTTTTCAAGGGGTCGATCGAGGAAATCCACCAGCCGTCCGAGCCGGCGGAAATCCCCGGCCATCCCATCCAGGTGTTTCAGCGCGAAAACCGCCACCTGGAGCGCCTGATGGCCAAGGAGATCGAACCGCTCCTGGCCAAACCGGCCGAGGGTGCCGTCAAGGACAGGCTATTGGATGCCCTGGACAAGCTCCTTTCGATCGACACCCATTACAGCCGCAAGGAAAACCTGCTTTTCCCCTACCTGGAAAAGAACGGTGTCACCGCCCCGCCCAAGGTCATGTGGGGCGTGGACGACGAAATCCGCGCGCAGATCAAGGCGGTCCGCCAGGCTGTCGCCGCCTGGTCCGGCCAGCAGGAAATGACCGACGCGCTGCGAAGCCAGGTCCAGGACGCCATGGTCCGGGTCCGGGAGATGATATTCAAGGAAGAAAACATCCTGCTGCCCCTGGCCCAGGAGACGCTCAGCGAAGCGGAATGGGGCCGGATCGCCCAGGAGAGCTCGGATATCGGCTATTGCCTGATCAAACCGGAAAGCGTTTACCCCTGGCGTCCCAAGGCGACGGATGCAACTCCGGACGAGAATGCGGCGTCCGGTGCGATGCCCGAAGG
>JAAZFW010000026.1 GCA_012511525.1 Clostridiaceae bacterium | reverse complement strand
GCACACCACGCGGAAATGAGGATAGAACGATGCAGATCAAGAACGATTCATTTTTCAGCACGATGATCCTGACCGAACTGGAGGACATCGTGGGGCGCGACAACATGCACCTGGCGTCGGCCGAGAAGCTGAGCCATGCCGTCGACTACTACTGGGGCCCCAGGGTCTGGGTGGACCGGGGCAAAATCCCCGAGCAGCCGGATGTCGTGGTCTATCCGCAGGATACCCGCCAAGTTTCCGAGATCGTCAAGGTGGCGGCCCAGCACCGCATCCCCGTCACCCCCTGGGGCGGCGGAGCCGGTTCGCAGGGCGGCGCGCTGCCGGTGCACGGCGGCATCCTGGTTGACATGAAAAAGATGTGCAAGGTGACGGAGGTCAACGCCCTGGCGTACACGGCGACGGCCGAAGCCGGTATCATCCACCAGGATTTCGAGTGGGCGCTCAACGAGCAGGGCTTCTCAACCATGCATTTTCCGGCCTCGATCGGCTGCTCCACGCTGGGCGGCTTCTTGGCCCACCGAGGCACCGGCGTCCTCTCGACCAAGTATGGCAAGATTGAGGACCTGGTGATTAATTTGGAAGTCGTGCTGCCCAACGGCGACATCATCAACACGCTGCCCGTGCCGCGCAACGCATCCGGCCCTGACCTGAACCAGGTCTTTGTCGGCTCGGAAGGCACGCTGGGCATTATCACCAAGGCGACCGTCAAGATTTTCGACCAGCCCCAGTGCCGTAAGTACTGGGCTTACCTGTTCGGCAACATGCACGACGCCCTGGACGCCGGCCGCAAGATCATGACGCGCCGGCTGCAACCTTGTGTCATCCGCCTTTATGACGAAGCGGAGACCGTCCACCAGATCCACCGCGTCCTGGGGATCGAAAAGGATGGCGCCTACCTGGTTTTTGGCTTCGACGGCTACGAAGACATCGTCGATTTCCAGCTGCGCCACGCCCGCGACATCTGCGAAGAGACCGCGATCGAGGATCTGGGCAGCGAATGCGGCCAAAAATGGTGGGATAGCCGCTACAAATTTTTCTATCCCCCGTACATCATGGATCTGCCTGAGGCGTTCGGAACCATGGACACCGTGGCGACCTACGACAAGGTCGAGGAAATCTACGTCGGCATGAAGGCCGCGGCGGAGCAGTTCCCGGGCACCAAGTTCATCGCCCACTTCTCCCACTGGTACGAATGGGGTTGCATGATGTACGACCGCTTCATCGTCGATCCAGCGTATGTGCCCGAGGATCCGGCCGAGGCGATGGCGATGTACAACAAGATCTGGTACACCTGCATCCGCGTGGCCATGGAAAAGGGCGGCGTGCTCAACGAACACCACGGTGTCGGCATCAAGATGGGCTACCTGATGCGCGAGCAGTACGGGTCCGCTTTCCAGGTGATCCAGAAGCTGAAGGACGCCCTCGACCCGCACCGCATCATGAACGCGGACAAGATGGGCCTGTAAGGAGAAGACAAGATGAGAATTCGTCAGGAAAAAACAATCGACCGCTGCCGTTTCTGCTTCATGTGCCGGCATGTCTGCTCGGTCGCCCGCGTCACCCACGAAGAAAGCGTGACACCCCGTTCCCAGGGCCTTGTCATGTCGTTGATCAACCGGGATGCGGCCACGCCGGAACCGGATGTGATTAAAAACATCTACGACTGCACCCAGTGCCGCTGGTGCCGCGAATGGTGTGAAGGCGGCTGGGATTTCTCGGCCTGCATCGTCGCGGCGCGCGAGGCGCTGCGCGAGGAAAACCTGGTGCCGGCGGCCGTCCGCGATCGGATCGACCGCCTGGCGGGCCAACCCAGACCCGAGGCGCAGCAGACCGAAACCCTGATCCTGGCCGAGCCGACCTGGGTTGACGGCGCCGCCGCGCAGACCGGACAGGCCGAGGCGATCCTTAGCCGTGCCGGTATCGCCTGCGCCGCCACCACAGCGCCATCCCCCGTATTCGCCCTCTATGCGCTGGGCGCCCGGGCCGAGGCCACAGCCAGCCTCAGCCACCTGATCAGCGCGATCAGGGACAGCGGCTGCCGGACGGTCGTCGCCCTTTCCCCAGCAGACGTTTTCGCGCTGCGTGAGCTTCCGGCCATCCTGGATGTGACAGCGCTGCCCGAGTCGATGACCGTCATAAGCTGGGCGGACCAGGTCCAGACGCTGATCCAGTCCAAACGGCTCGCGCCCAAACCGGTCGCGGCGGCCTTCACCTGGCACGACGACGACTTTTCCGCCCGCTACACCCACGAGACGGCCGCCCTTCCGGCCATCCTCAAGCTGATTCCGGAGGCGACTGTTGCAGATCCGACCTGGAAAGGCAACCACGCCCGTTCCAGCGGCGGCGCCTCCTGCGGCTGTTCGGATCCGGCGATCATCGCCAAGCTGGCCGG
>JAAZFW010000246.1 GCA_012511525.1 Clostridiaceae bacterium | reverse complement strand
CTACCGCTCCCTCAAGCTGACCAACACCATCTGGGCGCTGGTCTTCTCGGGCACGTTCTCCGTCTTCAACCTCTTTATCATGAAAAACTACTTTGAATCGCTGCCCGAATCGATCGAGGAGAGCGCCGGCATCGTCGGCGCGTCCACCCTGATCACGCTCTACCGGATCGTGATCCCGATGTCGCTGCCGGTCATCTCCACGATCACGCTGTTCTACAGCGTCGGATTCTGGAACAACTATTTCGCCGGCGTCCTCTACATCACGACGCCCAAGCTCAAACCGTTGCAGCAGTACCTGTACGACCTGATCACGATGGCCCTCAACACGACCGATTCCACCGGCAATATCTCCGGCGATATCAACTCGATCATGAACCTGTCCGGCGAGAATGTCCGCTCGGCAACCATCGTCGTCTCCACATTGCCGATCCTGCTGGTCTACCCCTTCCTGCAGAAATATTTCGTCAAGGGGGTCACCATCGGTTCGGTCAAAGGCTGATCCCGACAGGCTTTGGATGAAAGGAGGGGGACACAGAACCCGTCAATACGGACACTTAGTATCACCGTCTATGGAACAAAAATAAATGGAGGGAACACGAATGAACAAAACATGGATCAAGTACCTTTTGAGCGTCGTGCTGATCGCCGGCCTGATCTTGCCGGCCGTCGCCTGCACGGGCGGAGGCACCACCACGACCGGGGCTACGACCGGCGCGACCACGACCAAGCCCGGTTCAACGACTGCGGCAACCACCACGACCCAGGCGACCACCACGGCGGACCCGTTCTTGACCGGGGAAAAGCCCGAGCTCAACATCCTGATGTACTACCTGCCCTACGACTTGCACCAGCAACCCAGCCATGCCGTGCTCGAAGAGATGACCGGCTACAAGGTCAACTGGTTCAACCTGCCCCAGGAAAACGCCACCGAGAAGCTGATGCTCGATATCGCCGGCGGTGTCTCCTACGACTTCATCGACCGCGCGATCGGCGGCGACGCCTACGGGCAGCTGAACGCCCAGAACGCTCTGATGCCGGTCGACGAGCTGCTTGAAAAATACGGCGCCAACATCATGGAAGCTGTTTCTGAGATCGCCTGGAAAGCCGTCGCCAACGCAGATGGCAAGCGCTACGGTATTCCGCTGGAATCCTTAGACGGACCGCGCGGCGCCGACGGCGACCCCTACGGCGTGCTCAAGGGCGGCATCGGCTTCCGTTCCGACGCCCTGGAAGCGATCAACAAGACGCTGCCAACCACCGTGGACGAATTCTACGACGTGCTCAAGGCCTACAAGGACCAGACAGATAAGATCCCCTTTACCTCCAACGCGACCGGCTGGTACAATTTCCTGCTCTCTGGTTTTGGCATGGGCGACGCCGGCTGGTACAAGATCGACGGCAAGTACGTGCACCGCATCAAGCACCCGGGCATGCTCGATTACCTGAAGTATGTCCAAAAGCTCTACGCGGAAGGCCTGCTTGACAACGACATGCCGATCAACGCCTCCGCCAACGCCCGCGAAAAATACAGCTCGAACAACGCCATGGCCACCCCGATGTATTTCTGGGATATCCCGGCCCTCAAGGCGGCGCTTGAAACCAACAACCCGAACGCCAAGAACCTGATCGCCACCTTCCTGG
>JAAZFW010000245.1 GCA_012511525.1 Clostridiaceae bacterium | reverse complement strand
GCAGGGCCGCAGGCCGTTTCAGGGCGATTTGACCGCCGCCGGCCAAGCCGGGCACGAGCAGGACGAATCCGCCCAGCAGCTGCTGCCAGCCTGTCAGCAGGAGCGGGTCGCGATTTGCGGCCAGTTTTTTGCTGACCAAATATCCGGCGGCCGCGGCGCTCGAGGAGAGCACGACAAAGCCCTCACCCAGCATGCGAAACTGCCAGCTGAAATTCTCATGCCAGTTGATCAGGAAAATACCGGCCAGGCCGAGCAGGCAGCCGAGCATTTTTTTCGCGCTCAAACGTTCCTGGCGGAAAACAAGCGGCGTCACCAGCACAAGCAGAAACACACCGGCCTGGTTGAGAACCGAAGTCTTGGCGCTCTGGGTATGGGCCAGGCCGATGTAGATGAATAGATATTGCAGGACCGTCTGGAGCAGCCCCAGCAGGGCGATGCCGCTCCAGGCCCCGCGCGGCGGCCGGACAGACTGGCGCCGGACCAGGCGGGCGAACAGCAGCGTGCACGATCCGGCAATGGTGAAGCGGATCCCGGCAAAAAGCAGCTTGCCGGCGAGATCGTCGGATGCGATTTGCATCAGCTGGTAGCTCAGTTTGACCACCGGGTAACTGACGCCCCAGATCAGGCAACAAAACAGCGCCGTGCACCAGATGACGGGCCGGCGCTGAAAGAACGGTTTTTCAGGAATCATAGCGCCTGCCAGTCGAACACGATCCCCAGGGGAGCTTGCGGGTCTGCCGCCAAGCGGGCGTAGATCGGGGCGGCCTGGACCGGCGAGACCACTTCGGAGACGATCGGCCGGACCTGGAGACGGCCGGATGCGATCAGGTCCAACAGCACACGGTAGTCGTCCTGGCGGGTCCAATAACCGGGATAAGAATCGACCGAGGGACGGACGAAATTATGGGCGCCGATGATCGAGACGCCCGGCTTGTGCACCATCTGGTAGAAGTCGATCGGCTTGTCGGAAACCCGGGTGCAGCCGAGCAGGGCGATCCGGCCCTGCCGGGCAGCCAGATCCAGGGCCTGCTCCAGGGCGCGGGCCGATCCGGTCACCTCGATGATCGCGTTCATGCCCCGGCCGCGGGTCAGATCGAGGAGGGCCGGCTTGAGGCTGGCGTCTTCGGGCGCGAAAACCGCGTCCGCGCCCAGCTGCAGCGCCAGTTGGCGCCGCTCAGGGGAAAAGTCCAGCGCCACGACCGGTAAGCCGCCGTCCAGGCGGGCCAGTTGGGTGGCAAAGATGCCGAGCAGACCCTGGCCCATGACCAGGACTGATTCGCCCAGTTCAAGGCGGACCTTGCGCAGGCCCTGCAGTGACATGCTGGCGATCACGGTGAAGGCTCCGTCCAGAGATGCGACATCGTCGCGGACCTTGACCTGGCCTTCGGCTTTCATGATGGTATGTGTCTGGTGGCGGCCGTGGTAGACGATCACCCGGTCGCCTGGGACCAGGTCCGTGACACCGTTGCCGCAGGCCGCGATCCGCCCGATGGCACAGTAGCCCATGTAGGCGGGAAAACTGGCCGGGGTGTTGGGCATGGCCAGCAGGTTCGCCCGCTCGGTTCCGGCGCTAAGGACCGAATAGAGCGTCTCGATCAGGACCTCGCCGTCCTGCGGCCTGTGGACTGCATACGATTCGAGGGCGGCCTGGCCGATGCCGGTGAAGACGATCCGATACCCTTCCATAATTTCCCTTTCAGCCACGGACGGCCAGGACAACCTTGCCGACGTTAAGGCTTTGTTCGAGCAGAGCGTGCGCCTCCTGGGCCTTTTCGATCGGCAGAACGCGGTAGATGGTCGGACGGATTTCGCGCGACTCCAGCTTGGGCCAGACACGGGATACGAG
>JAAZFW010000244.1 GCA_012511525.1 Clostridiaceae bacterium | reverse complement strand
GGCCGGCGCGCAGCCTGATCGTCCCCGCGGTTAGCCTCGTCTTGTCATCTTTGGTGGTCCTGCTTGGCCAGGTTCAGCTGACCCAGGCCGGCCAGCTGGCCAATGTGCACGAGCAGATCCCCGTAAGAGCCTGGTTTACGCCTTACCAGGGCACGCGCAATTTCAATTTCGGCCTTTCCATGACAGGCGATGTCAATGCGGTCTTTCATGGTCAGCCGGACCGCCCGGAACCGACCTGGCGAAGGAATATGCTGACAGGTAACGTCACCGGGCTGACGCCCGAGAAGGCTCAAGCCGAGCGCGAACAGATGCTGGCCGCGACGCCGGATATCCGGGATCGGGTGCTCAGCACGCGTTTCCGTTACCGCATGGAAGGTAAAACCGCTTCGGCCGACGGTACGCCGGTTTCGCCTGCGCTGCCGCTCTGGCCGGATATCCCCCGGCACAACAACGCCTGGGGTTACGACTGGTTTGTCCAGGAAGTGCTTGGCTACTTTGACCTGATCTTCACCGAGGACCTGATGCTGACCCCCGCCTTGATGCAGCAAGCGCCGGCGGTCACGTTCCTTCACGGTTACGATCGCCAGAGTTTCAAGGCGGCCCAACGCATCTGCGTTCTGCCGGAGGACCTGATGCGCGCACAAGGCTGTGTGCTTGGCGATACGGTCCGCCTGACCGCTTTCATGGTGCTGGGCGAAGCCCAGATCCTGATCGATGGCTGGGATGTGCGCATCGTCGGCAGCTATCCGCGCCAGGCCCGTGCACCGACCATCTACATGCCCTGGCTGCTGCTGTTTGAAAACGAATTCATCCCGGACGGCGTTTTCCAGGCCATGCCGGACCGTGATCTGGCGTTGCCAGTCAAGCAGATCCTGCCGGGCGAATACCTGGCCGAGTCGGTCTACAGCGCCGTGCTGACCCTGGACGGGACAGACGACCTGACTCAGTTTAAAGATCGCCTTGAAGACATGGACTTTACGGAATCGGGCAAACTGGGCGGCCGGCGCATCGCCGTCGTCATCGACGACAAGGAACTGGCCGAAACGATCCAGACCCTGACCCGCCAGCTGCGCCTGATGGACCTGATCATCCCGGTGGTGCTGTTCCTGCCAGCCGTGATCGGGTTCGTCGTATCCTGGCTGCTGTCGCGCCACCGCGTGCGCGAATATGCCCTGATGCGCTCCCTGGGCAGCGGCCACAGCCAGGCGTTTGCGGCCTTTTTCCTGGAGCAAGCCATCCTGTTCGCCGCCGGTATTGTGCCGGTTCTGGTCTGGCTTCAGATCAACGGGCAGACGGCCGGCCTGGCCGGCCTGTTCGCGCTCTGTTACGGCTGCGGGATCATCGTGTCGATCAGCGTGCTGCGTCACCGCTCGGTCCTGGATGTGCTGCTCGACCCGTCTTGACAAAGGAGAAACGAAACATGCTCTTGGAACTCGACCATGTCGCCTACACGTATACGACCCGCAGCCAGTCTGTGGCCGCGCTCAAAGACGCGACCGCTTCCTTTGCCGCAGGTGGCCTTTACGCCATCATCGGCAAGTCCGGATCGGGCAAGTCGACGCTGCTTTCCCTAATCGCCGGCCTGATGCTGCCGACCGGCGGCGAAGTCCGCTATGACAACGTGGCGACGCGTGCGATGGATCTGAACCGCTACCGGCGGGATATGGTGACGGTTATTTACCAGTCCTTCAACCTGTTCCCGCTCCTGACAGCCCTGGAAAATGTCGCTTATCCGCTTGAGCTCACGGGCCTCAAGGCGGCCCCGGCCCGCGCCGAAGCCGCGCGGCACATCGCCAGCGTCGGCCTGGCTGAGGATTTGCATCGCCGCTTTCCGGACCAGCTCAGCGGCGGCGAACGCCAGCGGGTCGCGATCGCCCGGGCCCTGGCGACCGGGTCGCGCCTGATCCTGGCCGACGAGCCGACCGGCAACCTGGACGAAGCCACCGGCGCCGTTGTCGTCGACCTGCTGGCCGACCTGGCGCGCCGGCAGCAGGTCACCGTGATCCTGGTGACCCACGACCGTGACATCGCCCGCCAGGCAGATGAAATCTACCGGATGCGCGACGGTGTTTTGCTCAGGAACGATCCGGCTGTTTGACCATCATCTGGTTGACGGCGCTGACCACGGCGCGCAGCGAGGACTTGCTGATGCTCGAGCTGACGCCGGCGCCGATGTAAAGCTTGTTGCCGCCGTTTTGCACCTGGACGTACGTGATCGCCTTGGAGGTTGAACCGCGCTCCAGGGCGTGCTCGTGGTAGGCCGTGATTTCCAGCGGGCTGCCCAGGTACTGGCGCAGGGCCTGGCAGAAGGCGTCAAGCAGGCCGTTGCCGGTGCCGGACACCGATACGCTTTTCCCGTTGTGCTGCAGCGTCCCCGAGAAGGCGACATGCTGGTCGTCGATCATCTCTTCCTTGTAACCGGTCAGCATCAAAGGCTTCATCAGGTTGACATACGTGTCCTGGAAGAGCTGGTGGATTTCATCCGGCTTCAGTTCGCGCTGCTGGCGGTCCGAGACCGCGGTCACGATCTGGCTGAAGGCCTGCTGGACCGGCTTGGGCAGCAGCAGCCCGTAGAACTGCTCGAGGATATAGGCGACGCCGCCCTTGCCCGACTGGCTGTTGATGCGGATGATCGGCTCGTAGCTGCGCCCGACGTCGATCGGATCGATCGGCAGGTAAGG
>JAAZFW010000243.1 GCA_012511525.1 Clostridiaceae bacterium | reverse complement strand
CGGGGCTGCTCGGTGTTCATGGCCACGAACCAGCCGTTTTCCTCGGCCTCGTCGTCCAGGCTTTTCTTCAATTCGGCGGTGCCGGTCTTGCCCAGCATGCGCGTCTGGGCCGGTTCATTGGTATAGCCGGAACCGCGCTTGTCCTCGACGACCTCAAGCAGGATCTCAGTCAGCAAAGGCACGTCGCGTTCCGCGACGGCCTGTTCTTTCCAGACGGACGGCGCCCGTCCGTCAAACTCGAGGATCGGTGCCATCAGGTCGCCCCCGGTAGCCAGCGTGCTGTAGAAAAGCGCGACATGCAGGGGACTGACCAGGATCTCGCCCTGGCCGTAGCCGGTGTCCGCAAGCAGGACCTCCCGGTTCAGGCCCTGGTTGGCCAGCTGCGACACCTGGAACGGGTAGTCGATCGGCAGCGGTTCGCCGATGCCGAACAGGGCGGCGCCCCGGGAAAAGCCATCGGCCCCGATGCGCAGCGCCTGCTGGGCAAAATAGATGTTGTCGGAGAAGAGGAAAGCGTCGGACAAGGTGACCGGCCAGCCCGGATCCTTGACGCGCGTGACCATATAATCGCCCCAGCTGGCGTCCGGCTGCCATTGCTTGCCGCTGATGGGCAGCATCTCATCCGGTTCCAGTGTGCCCTGCTTGAGACCGATCGCGGCGGTGACCAGCTTGAAGACGGAACCCGGCGCATAGCCGACCTTGAACCGGTTGGTAAACGGGTTCTTGACCGCCGTGTTCCAATCAGCCTGCACCGCGTCCGGCACGTAGGTTTGGAGCAGGTTGGGGTCGAAGGACGGCGTGGAGACCAGGGCGAGGATTTCACCGGTTGCCGGGTCGATGGCGGCGGCCGCGCCGGCGTCTTCCTTCATGGTGTCATAGAGCCCGATCTGGCATGTGACATCCAGAGCCAGCGTGATCGACTCGCCGTCGACCGGTTCGATGCGCGCGATGACGTCCTTGAGCTGGCCGCTGTCACCGTCGACCAGGGTGATCTCGCCGCCCTTGCTGCCGCGCAGGCGCGCTTCGTAGACTTGTTCGAGGCCCATTTTGCCGATCTTGTCTTGGGCGGTATAGCCTTCGCCGGGATGACGGTCCAGTTCCTCGGCCGTGATCGGCCCGATGTAGCCGATCACCAACCCGGCCGCGGCTCCCGCCGGATAGACCCGGCCCTGGGACTTCTGGTACAGGACGCCGTCGATCGCCGTCAGTTGGGCCGACAGGTCGCCGGCATCCGCGGGCAGGGTCACCACCGGGTAAAACCAGTCCGGATTTTTGGCGTTGTCGAAAACTTTCCAAATCCGTTCCTCGGAGATGCCGAGCAGTTCCGCCATCTTGGGGATCGCCTCGTCCTTGCCCGCCGCGAATCGGCCCGGCGCGATCCCGATCACGATCAGGTCCCCGTTGACGGCCAGTCCCAGCTGGTTTCGGTCGCGGATTTCTCCCCGTTTGGGATGGAGGATGCGTGCCTGCACCTTGTCCTTCTCGTCCATATTGGGAAAGATCAGCGATTCGTCCCAGTCGATTTTCCAGGCCGGCTGGCTGGCTCCGGGTTCGAGCACCATTCTCATCTGGTAGCCGTCCAGCGTCACCGGCCCGGCCAGGGTCTGCATGGTGACAGCAAAAGCCAGGATGGCGGTCTTTTCGTCGACCAGAACCACCGAAGGGCCCGACTCGTTGGTGTGCAGACGGGCTTCGAGCTCGCGGGCCTCGATGCCGGCAAAAATGTTCTGGTAGCGTTTGACGAAGGTGTCCTGGCCGACCCGGGCCTTAGCCTCGGCAGACAGGAGCGCGTACAGGGTCTCGTAATCGGCTTCGGCCCAGGCGCGGGCATAGACGGAGAAGACATTGGCAGGCGGCGTGGCGGGCGACGTGGTCGCGGTCGTGCCGGTTGTCGTGGTCGCGGCCGAGGTGACTGACGACTGCGTCGGGATGACCTGCTGGCAGCCGGTCATGACGAAAAGCAATCCGGCCAGCCAAAACGCCGCCAGTTGCCGGCCTAGTCGCGATCGCTTGCTGCTGTGCACCCGCACCGCACCTCCCCTGTCGCTTTGATGGCTCGATTATAGCACAGGGGGGTCCGGCTTGACGATTGATCGCCTGCCGTCAGATGTCATAGGAACGGCGGAGGATCTCAAGCGAGCGCTCCGCCAGCTCGATCCGTCCCTGACGCCAGGTCTG
>JAAZFW010000242.1 GCA_012511525.1 Clostridiaceae bacterium | reverse complement strand
GAACTCGACGAGGTTTGGGCCCGTGAAAAAGGCCGCGAACTGGCCCGTCTCGAACGCGGGCTCGATCCGGCGTATGTCGCCGCCTTTCGCCGCGAGGTCGGCGATCTGCTGCGAAAGCCCGCCACGGCCAAACGCCTGACCGCCAGCCTTATGAAAAATCATGCCTATTACCGCAAGGAAACCGGCCAGAAACTGGAAACGATCGGTGCGGATGACGCACGGCGCAACATCACGACCATCGCCCGCGAGCTGACGCTGCTGGAACGAGCGGCAGCGGAAGCCGGGCGCTTCATCGGCAGCGCCCCGGTTCTCTACGCCGGCCGGCTGCCTTCGGGAGGCAAGGCCGGGCGGCTGCGCCGCCAGCTGGCCGAAGCAGAAGGCGAGCCGCAATAGCCTAGGCGGGGCTTTCCCCGAGATACCAGGACGGAACCGGGTTTTTCATGTTGTCATACCAGCGGAGCACGTCTTCGGCCTGCCGTAGCATCGTGTCAATCTCCGCCTGGCCGAACGGCATCGCCCAGGGCACCGAGGACAACGTGTTGCTGGCGATGTACAAGGAAAGAAGGCGCCAGAAGGCGAGCGGCACAGACCCGTCGAAGTAACCGTCGACCAGGCCTGCGGCAAACGGGCCGGAAGATTGCGCGCACCACACGATGCGGTTGAACTCCTCCCAGGGGTCGCCGAAGTCGTGCCGGTTGAAGTCGATGATCACGAGCTGACCGGCCGTATCGACCATCATGTTGCCGATGTGGTAGTCGCCGTGCTGGAATACCTGGGGACGGTCGCACAGCAGATGCCGGTTCATGTCAATGGCCGCAATGAACGCCGCGCTATTTTTGATTTTGACCGGACAATCGGCATACAGCTTGATCTTGCGGTCGATTTTGCGGTTGAAACGGCTGGCCCAATCCTCCTGTCCAGCGGGTGCCGGAAGGGTATGGATTCTTTTCAGGATCCGGCCTGCTTCAACACCGAACCGGCGCTGTTCCGAAGCAGGCAAAACCGGGATGACGCATTCGGCGTCCTGCCCCTCAATCCAGCTTTGCAGCGAATAGACGCCCTCCGCACAGGTTCCGAACCGGAGCGGCCGACACATCGGGACGCCGAGCGCATCGACTTGCCGCATCAGGGAAAATTCCGTTCGCTTGGACTCGAACTGTTCAAGCGGTGACAAACGCAGCAAATAGCGCGTGCCGTTTTCGTCGGTCACGCGAAATTTACTGTCCCCTGACCAGCCTTTCAGGATGGGTTCTTGAGAAACAAAGCGAAGCTCGCACATAGAAGCCTCCTGGCAATGGACGCCGGATGAGGGGGCACCAGCGCCAAAGGACCCCGGCTGTCAATCAGCCGGGGTCCTTTGGTGGTGCCCAGAGCCGGAATCGAACCAGCCGCACGAGGATTTTCAGTCCACTGCTCTACCAACTGAGCTATCTGGGCAATTTGGCGACGCAGAAGGGGCTCGAACCCTCGACCTCCAGCGTGACAGGCTGGCATTCTAACCGACTGAACTACTGCGCCGTATCTTTTCTGGTGGGAACTACAGGGCTCGAACCTGTGACCCTCTGCTTGTAAGGCAGATGCTCTCCCAGCTGAGCTAAGCTCCCATCCCTGCATGCTCTCGCGAGCGCATTTGCAAGTATAAAGGAAAGCCGTTGGCTTGTCAACAGCTTGTTTCGGCCCCGGATTCGCCTGTTTCAACGCCGTTTTTATCGGCTGGCGCAACCCGGAAGAGCCGGCAGGCGTTGGCTGTACTGATCGCGGCGACGTCGTCGGCCGGCATCTGCCAGATCTGCGCGACCTTTTCCCCGATCAACGGCAGGTAAGCGGGTTCGTTGCGCTTGCCGCGGAAAGGAACCGGCGTCAGGTATGGGCTGTCTGTCTCCAGCAGCAGGCGGTCGTGCGGGCAGGCCTCGATCACCGCCGGGGCCTTCCTGGCGTTCTTAAATGTCACCGGGCCGTCAAACCCGAGATAAAACCCCATGTCCAGCACGATCCGGGCTGTTTCGGCACTGCCGGAAAAGCAGTGGAAGACGCCGGGTTCAGGCGCCAGCAATCCGGCTGCCTGCGCTTTTTCGAGCAGGCTCAGGCAGTCTGATGTCGCCTCGCGCTCATGGATGATAACGGGCAATCCGAGCGCGTG
>JAAZFW010000241.1 GCA_012511525.1 Clostridiaceae bacterium | reverse complement strand
GCGCGTCCAGCTTTTCACGGGGGACATTTTCGGCCAGGCGCACGATGATCAGGTCAGATGCAAAATCCGCCGCCGCCCGATAGTCGTTCAAGATGTCCCTGCCCTGCCAGTACTGCCGCTCCCAGGCGGCCAGTTGGGCGATGCAGCCTTCGGTGCCCGGATCGCGGACGCGCAGCGCGTCGAGCACCAGGTGGACATAATCTTTGTCCTCAGTTGACGCGGCCATGCCCCAGTTGGCCGTCCAGCCGATTTCCGGCTTGGGCGCGTGGCGGGTGATCGAGTTGCCGGCAAAAAGCACCCTGGGGCCGCCTCTGCCGCCCAAAAAGACAACAGGCGATGGGAACTGCTGTGGTTGCGTCATATGCGGATCCTCCTGTATGACGGTATTGCGGTTAACCAGATTATGGCGAATTTACATCCAGCGAGCAAGTGAAAACCATTGACAGCCCGCCCGAGCGGACGTATGATGACAAGCGACAACGGGAATGAAGTGCTCCCGGGCTTCGGCCGAACCGCAACGATTGCTGATGACTTCTGTGAATGGGATTCATAGGTGCGTCGGCTTTTTTGTTGCCGTCGCCGGGAGGAGATTATAATGCTGCTAAGTCTGGCCTTGATGATCCTGACCGGCTTCGCCCTCAAGGGACTGTTTGAGAAAATGCATCTGCCGGGGCTTTTGGGCCTGCTGCTCGCCGGCATCTTGCTCGGGCCCCAGGCGCTTGATCTGATCAGCCCGGACATTCTGGCCGTATCGGGCGACCTTCGCGAGATTGCCATGATCGTCATCCTGGCGCGGGTCGGCATGACGCTCGACCTGAAGGATCTGAAGCGGGTCGGCCGTCCGGCTGTCCTGATGAGCTTTATCCCCGCCACGTTCGAGATCGTCGCCGTCGTGCTGCTGGCCCCGCCGCTTCTAGGATTCTCATGGATCGAAGCGGCCATCCTGGGGGCTATCCTGGGAGCCGTGTCGCCGGCGATCATCGTACCCAAAATGCTGCACCTGATGGAAGAGGGCTACGGCAAGGCCAACAGCGTGCCCCAGATGATCCTGGCCGGCGCCTCCGCGGACGACATCTACGTGATCGTGCTGTTCACATCGTTCATGGGGCTGGCCGCCGGACAGGGTTTCAGCCCGCTGCGGCTACTGCACGTGCCTCTATCCATCCTCACCGGCCTTGCCGCGGGCATCCTGATCGGGATCGGGCTGGTCCAGGTCTTCAAGCGGGTGCATATGCGTGATACGGTCAAGGTGCTCTTGATCCTGGGCCTGTCTTTCCTGATCATGGGGCTTGAGCCGGCGATCGTCAGCCTCGTCCCCTTCTCCGGCTTTCTGGCGGTCATGGCCATCGGCGGCGCGATCCTCAAAACGTACGACAAGCTGGCCAAACGCATCACCGGCAAATTCGCCAAGATCTGGGTAGCCGCGGAACTGGTCCTCTTTGTCATGCTGGGCGCCATTGTCGATATCGGGCATGTCCGGGGTGTCGGCCTGTCCGTGGTCCTGCTGATTGCCGCCGCACTGGTTTTCCGTTCGCTCGGCGTCCTGGTCAGTTTGCTGAGGACGCCGCTCAGCCCAAAAGAACGGCTCTTCTGTGTCATTGCCGGCATCCCGAAGGCGACGGTCCAGGCGGCGATCGGCGCCCTGCCCCTGGCGGCCGGCCTGGCGGCGGGCAACACCATCCTGACGGCGTCTGTGCTGGCCATTTTGATCAGCGCGCCATTGGGTGCGGTCGGCATCGAGCTGGGGCACAAGAAGCTGCTTGAAAGATGACCTTG
>JAAZFW010000025.1 GCA_012511525.1 Clostridiaceae bacterium | reverse complement strand
TGCCGCGTCTGGCTCAATTGTCCTGTGTTCGCCGATATGGTAAGATATGAGAACGATTGTTTGCCAAAGGAGCATGAGCCTTGATTGAACGCAACGCGAACCTGATCGTACTGGGCATCGATCCCGGCTACGCCATAACGGGCTACGGGGTGGTAGCCTACCGGAACAACCATTTCGACTGCCTGGACTACGGGGTCCTCCGCACCCAGGCCCACGACCCGTTCCCCGAACGGCTGCTCTCGATCAACAACCGCCTCGAGCGCCTGATCGACCAGTGGAAGCCGGACGCCGTGGCGGTCGAGGAACTTTTTTTCAGCCGCAACACAACCACCGCGATCGGGACCGCCCAGGCACGCGGCGTGGCCGTGCTCAGCGGGGCCAGGGCAGGCCTTTTGGTGTTCGAATACACCCCGATGCAAGTCAAGCTGGCCGTCTCCGGCTACGGCAAGGCCGACAAGCAGCAGGTTCAGCAGATGGTGCGCGTGCTGCTTAATTTGCAGGACATACCCAAGCCGGACGACGCCGCCGACGCGCTCGCCGTGGCCATCTGCCACGCCCATTCCGGCAACCGCAGCGCAGCCTTGGCCAGGGGAGGATACCAATAATGTTTGCATTCATCCGCGGCGCGATTGTCTCCCGACAGTTGGACCACCTGGTCGTCGAGAACCAGGGCATCGGCTACAAGATCTTCGCCTCGCCCGAACTGATGGCCCGCTTTCCGGCCCGCGGCGAGACGGCTCTGATCCATACCAGCCTCTACATCCGCGAGGACCAGCTGGCCCTGTACGGCTTTCCCTCGCTTGAGGACCTCAAGTTGTTCGAACTGCTCCTGACGGTCAGCGGTGTCGGCCCCAAGGTCGCCAGCGCGATCGTCGGCACCTTCACGCCCGGCCAGTTCGCCATGGCCGTCCTGTCCGGCGATGCCAAGACCTTGACCCAGGTGCGCGGCATCGGGCGCAAAGGGGCGGAGCGGCTGATCCTGGAACTCAAAGACAAGCTCAAGGGTGCTGATATTCCCGAAGTCGCCGGTTCGGTCAGCAACGTGCCCGTCGGCGGCCAAACGGTCCAGTCCGAAGCCATCAGCGCCCTGGTCGTGCTCGGCTACAGCGCCACCGAGGCCACCCAGGCCGTCCAGGCGGCTGGCGGCGCGGCATCCGGGCTGGAAGATCTGATCCGGCTGGCCCTGCGCCAGTTGATGCGCTGAAGAAGAAACGGGGAGGGAGACCATGCCCGCAGTCGATGACCGCAACTATGACGATGCCTTAGGGTTTGCCGATGAAGAAGAGCGCCTGATCGCGCGCGAGAAAAAGATGGAAGACCGCGACGAAGCCGGCCTGCGCCCGGTGCACTGGAACGAGTATTTCGGCCAGGCCCGCGTCAAGGAGAACCTCAAGGTCTTTATCGAGGCCGCCCGCCAGCGGGCCGAGTCGCTCGACCACGTGCTGCTCTACGGCCCGCCCGGACTGGGCAAGACAACCCTGGCCGGGATCATCGCCAACGAGCTGGGCGTCAACATGCGCATCACCACGGGACCGGCGATTGAGAAGCCTGGCGACCTGGCCGCCATCCTGACCAACCTGACCGACCGCGACGTGCTCTTTATCGACGAGATCCACCGCCTCAACCGCTCCGTGGAGGAGATCCTCTACCCGGCAATGGAAGACTACGCGCTCGACATCATGATCGGCAAGGGGCCCAGCGCCCGTTCGATCCGGCTCGACCTGCCCCATTTCACCCTGATCGGGGCGACCACCCGGGCCGGCCTGCTGACCGCGCCGCTGCGTGACCGCTTCGGCATGATCAACCGCCTCGAGCTCTACGATCCGGCCGAAATCAGCCAGATCCTGCAGCGCGACGCCGCCATCCTCAACATCGGAATCGACCGGGAAGGCCTGGAGACGATCTCGGGCCGCTGCCGCGGCACGCCGCGTATCGCCATCCGGCTGCTCAAGCGCATCCGCGACTTCGCCCAGATCCGAGGGCGCGGTGTCATCGACGGTGCCATCGCCGCCTATGGCTTGCAGGCGCTCGAGATCGACGCACGCGGCCTGGACGCCACCGACCGGCGATTGATGCGCAACATGGTCGAGATGTTCGGCGGCGGACCGGTCGGCCTCGATACCCTGGCCGCCTGTACCGGCGAAGACGCCATCACGATCGAAGACGTCTACGAGCCCTTCCTGATGCAGATCGGTTTTTTGGCCAAGACGCCCCGCGGACGCGTTCTGACCCGCCTTGGCTGGGAACACCTCGGCCTGGCTTGCCCGGAGCAGTACGAGCACAAACTCAAGGGCCTGGGCCAGCTCTACACCAACCAGATCGCGCTCGATATGGACAGCGCGGACGCTGCCGGAGAAGAGGGAGACCGTGCCACAAACTGACGCGAAGATAAATATCATGGACCTGCAGGATTTCCGGGAG
>JAAZFW010000240.1 GCA_012511525.1 Clostridiaceae bacterium | reverse complement strand
GGCATCACCTGGGGACTCAGCCTTGTGGTTCCGGGCCTGAGTTCGTCTTCGCTTTTGATCCTGCTGGGTTTGTACCAGTCTCTCACAGCCGGCATTGTCCAGCTAGACATGGCGGTGCTGCTGCCCTGGCTGGCCGGCCTCGTGGTGACCGTCGCCCTGACAGCCCGGCTGGTGACCTGGCTGCTCCAGCGTTACTACACCTACGTCTATTATGTCATATTAGGCATCGTGGTCGCATCGACCTTGATGATCATCCCGGTGCAGTTCACAAGTGCCCTCAATTTTCTGGGCGCCCTGGCCAGCGCGGCGGTCGGGTTTGCCATCGCCTGGGGGATGGATCGGATGGGTCGCAAACAGGGCAGCCCTGAAACGGCAGTTGAATAACCCGCGGTCCTGTTGCATTCGGCGTCAGCCGGTGGTAAGATGAAAACGCCGTTTTCGGCGACAAATGAATATGAGTTCATCTCTTATCAAGAGTGGTGGAGGGACTGGCCCTATGAAACCCGGCAACCGCGGCAAGCAGCGGTGCCAAATCCAGCAGGTGAAAACCTGGCAGATGAGGTTCGATGGTTTGCAGCCTCTTCTCCGGAAGAGGTTTTTTGTTGCAAGGTCCGCAAGGCCTGTCCTGGGCCGCGCCTGGTAAGAGAGCACATGAAGGAGGCCCATCTTATGGATATGAAAGGCATATGGCAGTTTACATCGGAATCGGTGACCGAAGGTCATCCGGACAAGCTCTGCGACCAGGTTTCTGACGCGGTCCTGGATGCGATCCTTGCGACCGATCCAATGGCCCGGGTGGCCTGTGAGACGATCGCTACGACCGGCATGGTCCTGGTCATGGGCGAGATCACGACTCAGAGCTACGTCGATATCCCCAAGGTCGTACGCGACACGGTGCGCGAGATCGGCTACACCGACCACAGCGTCGGCTTTGACGCGGACACCTGCGCCGTCCTGACGGCGATCGACGAGCAGTCGCCGGACATCGCACAGGGCGTCGACTGCTCGCTGGAAAGCCGCGAGGGCATCGACCAGGACGATCTGGCGACAGGCGCCGGCGACCAGGGTATGATGTTCGGCTTTGCCAACAGCGATACGCCGGAGCTGATGCCGCTGCCCATATCGCTCGCCCACGCCCTGACGCGCCGCCTGGCTGAGGTGCGTAAGCAAAAGCTGTTCGACGGCCTTAAGCCGGACGGCAAAGCGCAGGTGACGGTACGTTACCAGGACGACAAGCCGGTGCACATCGACACGGTGGTGGTTTCCACCCAGCACCGGGACGGCATGGATATGGGCGAACTAACCCGCGCCATGACCGACCTGGTCATCCGGCCTGTCCTGCCGCCCGACCTGTTTAACAGTCGCACGCGCATCCTGGTCAACCCGACCGGCCGCTTCGTCGTCGGCGGGCCCCAAGGCGACTCGGGCCTGACCGGGCGCAAGATTATCGTCGACACGTATGGCGGCTTTGCCCGCCACGGCGGCGGTTCTTTCTCCGGCAAGGATCCGACCAAGGTCGACCGGTCGGCCACCTACGCGGCCCGCTATGTCGCCAAGAACATCGTCGCAGCCGGCCTGGCCACGATTTGCGAGGTCCAGCTGGCCTATGCCATCGGGGTCGCGCACCCGGTCTCGATCACCATCGACACCTTCGGAACCGGGACGATTCCGACCGAGCAGATTCAGGCCAGGGTCGAGCGGACCTTCGACCTGCGCCCGGCGGCGATCATCCGCGACCTCGAGCTGCGCCGCCCCATCTATCGCCAGATCGCCGCCTATGGCCACTTTGGCCGTCCGGACCTCGATCTGCCCTGGGAGCGCACGGACAAGGCCGAAGCCTTGCGGGCCGATGGCTGTTCCGACTGACAGCAACCTCAATCCGTTTGGCCCGTCCGAGCGCTTCGCGGAACCGACGGCCATCGAACAGGCCATCCTGGAAGGCCTGGTCTATACGATCGTCTTCCGAAACGACCAAAACGGCTATACCGTCCTGGTGCTCGACCATGACAACGGCCCGACGGTGGTCGGAACCCTGCCGTTCCTTTCCGCCGGCGAGAATGTCCGCTTTTTCGGGCGCTGGACCGAGCATCCCGACTACGGCAGCCAGTTTACCGCATCCCACTATGAGCTGATGGCGCCCAAGACGACGCAGGCGATCGAACAGTACCTCGCCAGCGGCCTGATCCAGGGGGTCGGCAAAGCGCTGGCCCGCCGCCTGACCCGCGCCTTCGGTACCGAGACGCTCGACATTCTGCGCGAACAGCCCGATGAGGCAGCCCGGATCAAGGGCATCAGCCTGGAAAAAGCGCACCACATCGCCGGCCAGCTGCGTGAGAAGAAAGAATTCCAGGACTTAGTTCTGCTGCTATCCCCCCTGGGGATCGGTTCCGGCAAAGCCCTGCGCATTTACCGCACGCTTGGATCCGACGCCATTCGCCTGATTTCGGAAAACCCTTACCGGTTGGCTGACGAGGTGTTCGGCATCGGGTTCCTGACGGCCGACCGCCTGGCCCGCAACCTGGGGCTCGACCTGCAGTCGCCGGCCCGGCTGGGCAGCGCGCTCAAGTTCGTCCTGACCCAGGCGGCCTACAACGGCCACACCTATTTGCCCGAGACCGTCCTTTTGGAACAGGCGGGGGCGCTCTTGCAAACGGATCTTGCCGACCCTGAAGCCATTTTGCGCCAGTGCTGCGAACAGCACCAGATGGTCCGCTCTGGCCGGATCTTCGGCGATCCTTCCGATGGCCGGGTCGCGCTGTCCTCGCTGTTCTACACCGAAAACATGGCGGCACGCCGACTGATCCAACTGCTGCAGTCCAGCCCGGCCCGCTGCCGGCACCTCTGTGACCCGCGCCTGGCCGACGCCGTCATCTCAGACAGCTGTGCCAGGCATGATTTGGTTCTGGCGCCTGAGCAGCAGGACGCCTTGCGCCAGGCGCTCAAGGAACCTGTCATGATCTTGACGGGCGGCCCCGGAACCGGTAAGACGACGATCCTGCGCCTGCTCTGCGACTGCCTGGAAGCGCACGGCGGTCATGTGCTGCTGGCGGCGCCGACCGGCCGGGCTGCCAAACGGCTGGGGGAGGCGACCGGCCGACCGGCGAAAACGCTGCATCGGCTCCTCAATTTGCAGGTTTCGTCAGACGATGGCGACCAGGCTCTGGCTTACCGGGCCGAGGCCAGCAAAAAGCTGTCGGCCGACCTGGTTGTGGTCGACGAAGCCTC
>JAAZFW010000239.1 GCA_012511525.1 Clostridiaceae bacterium | reverse complement strand
TCGGTCATCAGGAAGCGGCTGGCATTGCAAAATACCCCATCGACAGCGGTATAGGCGGACGTGACCGTCTGCGCGTGCGCTTTGCAGCCTGCTCTGATCATCGGGAGATGGCGTTCCCGCAGCTCGCGTTCGCCGATATTCGAGGCGCCGCCGTTATGCCCGCCGATCGCCGAGCCCTGGGCCGCGTAGTGTTCGAGCTGGACGGCCAGTTTGTCCTGACGCGTTAAATCTGCGATCGTCTCACCCTGTAAACCGGTCGTAACCGCTTCGGTCATGCGCGAAGCGAGGAAAGGGTCTTCGCCGTAGCATTCCTCACTGCGTCCCCAGCGCGGATCGCAGAGCAGATCCAGGGTCGACGCGATCCCGACATGGGCGCCGCGCGCACGCATTTCCGCCGCGATATGGGCATAGTTTTCTTTTCTGAGTTCCGGGTTGAACGAACAGGCCGCACCCAGGTTCGTGGGGTAGTTGATCCCGTCCAGGCCCTGCAGGCCATGCGGACACTCTTCGACGAACAGCGTCGGGATGCGAAGGCGCGAATGCGCCAGCACGTACGCCTGGACCTGGTTGGTCACGCGGGCGGCATAGCGAAACGGGATGCCGTTTTGTTCATCGATGCCCGACCACGGATCGGCGCGGAGTAACCCATACAGCCCACCCAGCCCCTGGTTGCGTATAACCTCCGTTTTCAACATGTCCGTCAGGCGGTATTCGCCTTCGGCGGTCTTTTCATAACACTGCCAGCCGTACAGCTTCATGCGCAGCTGGCCGAGTTTCTCATCCAGCGTCATGTGGGACAGCAAATCGTCCACGCGTCTTTCAATCGGGCAGCCAGAATCCTGGTATAACGCCATCTCATGTCACCTCGCGTTGCGGACCGCTGTTTGCTGAAGCCGGCATGACCATCGTGATGCGTGTGCCGACGCCGACGCGGCTCAGCACCTCGAAATGCGCCCCGTGGCGCTCCATGATCCACTTGGCGATGGACAGGCCAAGGCCCGCGCCGCCTGTCTTTCGGGTTCTCGATTCATCCGAACGGTAGAAGCGGTTGAAGACGAGCGGGATGCTCTCCGGGGCGATCCCGATGCCGCTGTCCTGCACGGTGATCCGGACAGACTGGGAATCCGGCGCAACCTTGAGCACGATGGTTTCGCCGTCAGGCGAGTACTTGATGCTGTTGTCGACCAGGATCCGGACGGCTTGCTTGATCAGGGGCTTGTCGGCGTCGATCAGGGCCGGCCGCCGCAAAGACGTCTCCACGCGATGGGCCGGGTCGATCATCTGCGCTTCGCGGGCAATCTCGTCGACGACCTCGCAGACATCAAAGGTCTCCCGATGCAGCTGGATCGTCTCATTGTCGCCGCGCGCCAGGAACAGCAGCTGTTCCACCAGTTCCTTCATGCTCTGGGTTTCGCTCTTGATGGCATCGATGGACTCCTGCAATGTCTTCTCATCGTTTTTTCCCCAGCGGTCGAGCAAATTGACATAGCCCTGGATCACTGAGATCGGGGTGCGCAGCTCGTGCGACGCGTCGGACACAAACCGCACCTGCGACTGGTACGATTGATGAATCCGGTTGAGCATGTCGTTGATCGCCGACGCCAGGCCTTTCAGCTCGTCCTGCGCGCTGTCGACCGAGATGCGCCGATCCAGCCGGCTGGCGTCGATTTTGCTGATCACGCCGGCCAGCGCTTCGATCTGATGCTCTTCAGATTGTGACCCCAGCGACGAGACCTCGGCATTAAGCGTACGGGCCGCTTCGGCAAGCTCATACAGCGGCTGCAGGATCTGGCGGATTCTGCGCGGGCCTCTTAGCAGTTCGCGGATCAAAAGCAGCAGTTCCATGGCCAGCAGCACGAGCAGCAAGATGAGCAGAACATAAAAGCTTTGGCCGATCGCGTACGAGATTTGGATCGGCTGACCTGACGATTCGATGGTCAGGGCATATTGGAGCGATTGAATCTGGTTGAACAGCGACTCGCGGGTTTGGCCGGCCGGCGGGCGGCCGATTTCCCGGACGCCCTGCACAGCGTCACGGCTCAGCCATTTTTGCAAAAATCCGGGGACCCGCCAGCTGGCCAGCGCTTCCCCGGGTGATGCGAGCCGGTATGGTCCGATATCGAAGACCTCCCAGGTTTTTCCTAATTCCGACGGGAGACCGGAGCGCACCACATCCCGGACGCCATGTTCCGCATTCCAGAAAAGGACAGAGGCACCTAAAACCAGGATCAGGACGTTGATCGCCAAAAATCCCGCCAGCAGCCGGCCAGCCAGGCGCGCATTCAGTTTCTGAACGAGCGACGGGCGCACGGCGGGCGCAGGAGCCTGGCTTTGCCCGCTACGGCTGCTCATCTTTGATCACATAGCCCACGCCGCGAACCGTGTGGATCAGCTTCAGGCCGAATGGTTCCTCGACTTTGGCGCGCAGATAGCGGATATAGACATCGACCGCGTTGGTTCCGCCGGCAAAATCATAGCCCCAGATTTCCTGGAGGAGCGTCTCGCGGCTGAGCACGATGTTCTTGTTCGCCAGCAGGAAATGAAGCAGATCGAACTCCCGTTTGGTCAAATCGAGCAGGCTGTCGTGCACCTTCACCTCCCGTTTTTCCAGGTCGAGCTTGAGGGGACCGACCTGCAGCAAGGCCTGACCAGGCAAGTGATGAGGATCCCTCTTTTTTCTCAGCACGGCCCTGATCCGGGCCAGCAGTTCCTCGATGGCGAACGGTTTGGTGATGTAGTCGTCCGCGCCGCCATCCAGGCCGGTGACCTTGTCCACGACCGCGTCCCGGGCGGTCAGCATGATCACCGGCAGATCGGATGTCTTGCGGATCCGCCTGAGGACCTCCATGCCATTCAGCCCGGGCAGCAGGATATCGAGCAGAACAAGGTCAAAGGGACGGGTTGATGCAAGCGCCAACCCGTCCCGGCCATTGAAAGCCTTTTCGACGTCGTACCCTTCGTAAGCGAGCTCGAGTTCAACGAAGCGCGCGATCTTTTCCTCGTCTTCAATGATCAGAATGCGTTCCATCCGTTTTGTCACCTTTAACCTCGTGCTTGAAATTGTCGGCCGCTTCCGCAACGGAATCCATGGCCCGGTTCACGTTCTCTTTGCCCAAATCAGGTCCGACGAACCGGTAGCGGTAATCGAAGAAAAGGCCGATGATGATCAGGGGAATGATGATCCAGAACGCGAAGATCAAAAGCAGGATCAGAACCGTGACCGGGATGGACATGATGTTCTCTTTGCCTCTCAGGACTTCCAGGCTGTTGATGTTGCCTTTGTGGATGATCCTGCCGCACCATCTGAAGAACCGCCCGACCAGTTCGCCGAACGAGGCGCTCTGCGCATGCGTTGACGCGTTCCCGGTTTTGCTGCCGCCGTCGTTTTCTGGCGCAGTCTTTTGCTGCGTGCTGTAGTTTCCGCCGCCTTCAGGACCCTTGATCCGGTTTTGCTTTTCCAAATTGACGATCGCCTCGAGAATATCGCCGTTGGTTGCTTCAAGCGCCGCTTTTGCCTCTTCGAACGAGATGTTGGCGTATTCGCGCAGCTTCGTGACTTGTTCGAGTGTAACCATATGCATAACCTCCGTTTCTGTTATGGTCAAATTCTAGCAGGCTATGCTTGGGGGCCTATTCAAGGAACATTAATGTTTGATTAGAACCTGATCAAAAAACAAAATGCCAACAGCCTCGCCCTGCCGTTAAGGCACCGGCGGTCACCCCTTACGTCCGGCTGATCTTGATCAGCGCAACGGTGTGCCGGGCCAGCCGGAGCGTTTGTTCGACCTGGTACCCGTGGAAATGCTCCCGGCGATCCAACGTGAGATCGTGTTCCTTGTCAAGCAAGATCCGTTCGGCCTGCGTATCGCCTTCAGCCAGGCCGGTGAACGTAAGCTGCGCCAGCTGATCGTCCCCCCGATAGTTGCTTAGGAGGATATAGCCGGTCTGCCCGTTGTCAACCGCCAGGCAGTAAACCCCTTCCATGTCGCAGCTGCTCTTGACAATGCAACCGCCTGAGGCGACCATCTGGCCATAGGCCTTGAAGGCGTAATAGGTTTTCTGTTTTGCCCCGTAGATGTTGTACAGGCCGCACCAGTTCATTCTGTACTGGCCATCGTAGTAGGCGGCGATATCGATCGGCATGCTGTTCATCGCGATGAAGCTGGCT
>JAAZFW010000238.1 GCA_012511525.1 Clostridiaceae bacterium | reverse complement strand
CGTTCTGATAGCCCCAGGCCACCGGGCTGACGGATTCGCAGGCTTCAAACAGGTATCCGGTCAAGTCCTCAGGCAAGCTTCGCTCAGGCGTGAAGAAATCGCCGTAACGCGCGCGGTCGTTGACGACTGCATGCGGCTGGTAGCGCTTGATCAGCTCGTAGACCTCTTTGCCCCGCCAGGCCTCGATGCTCTTGTGCGACCCGTCAAACCAGATCCCGTCGATGGGGCCGTAGTTGCGGCACAGCTCTTCGACCTGGCCGATGTAGTAACGCTGGTAGGCCGGCCAGTCCGGCTGGTCGGTCTCCGGCGGATGCGCGAGGTCTTTGAAGGCGCCGGACCAGTGGACATAGTTGGCATGGTGCCAGTCCGGCTGCGAGTAATAGAGGATGATGGGCATGCCGCTGTCCTGGCAGGCACGGATCAGCTCGCCGATCAGGTCGCGTTTGAACGGGGTGTGGGTGCTTTTGAAATCGGTCAGGGCGGAGTCGAACAGGCAGAACCCATCGTGGTGCTTGGCTGTCACCGTGATGTAGCGGGCGCCGGCGTCTCGGGCCAGCTGCACCCAGGCGGCGGCGTCGAACAGGTAAGGGTTGAAATCATCGATTAGTCGGCTGTACGTGTCGCGGGGGATTGCCTCATGGTACATCGCCCATTCGCCGCGGCCGAGCAGGGAATAGAGCCCGAAATGGACAAACATCCCGAAGCGCGCTTCATAGAACCATCTCAATTCATCCCGGATGCCTTTGGGTACGATCATGGGAATTCCTCCTGTTCGGCTGCTGCGCTGCGGGTCGGATGAACTGTGAGCAGACAAAGGTCCGTACAAGGCTAGTGTACCAGATTGCCGGAGGGGATTGGAGATCGGGCGGTGAAACAAAGAAAGACCTGAAATGACGCGTTAAGCGTCATTTCAGGTCTCGTGCGCTGCCCGGGGTTTGGCGATGGGTACCGGATCAGCGAAGCGCAGCGTGGTTCACGTAACGGGCCGGACCGGGCGGCCGGCGATGTAGCCGCGGTAACCCTGCGGTTCCATCTGGAAACTGGGTGCGTCGTCGTCGGCCCAGCGGAACCCGTAGAGCTCGGGGTTGTAGCGGTCCATGACCGCGTTCAGATCGGCGATCGCCTGACCGAACTGCTCGTCTTCGAACGGCTCGCCCTGGAAGACCATCAGCTTGCAGGGCGGCAGGTCGATGACATCGTATCCTTGCGGGACCGGCCCCGTGTAACCAGCCGGCATCTCAACTCCCTGGACATACTCGGATGTGCCGGGACGGATCAGGTGCGGCGGCAGCCAAAGGCCGAGCGGTTCGTACAGGGCGTCCTTGATGCCGGTCAGGACGTCCCAGACATCGCAGCCGACTTCGTCGCAATAGGCGAAATACTCTGTGGCCTTGACGCCGCGCTTGAGAATCAGCTTGCGAGCGGGCCGGTCGACGACCTGGACAAAGACAGCGGCGGGTTTTTGGTTTTCAGACATGAGATGACCTCCTTGTTCGTGTTCGAGGCTTTCACGGATCGACGGGGGCATGAAGAGCCGG
>JAAZFW010000237.1 GCA_012511525.1 Clostridiaceae bacterium | reverse complement strand
GAAGTTCATGGTGCCCAGGCAAAGCCGGCTGACTTTGAGACCTGCGCGGCCTAAATTTGCGTATTCCATGGTACATGCCTCCTTTAAAAAGCAGAAGCGAATCATATTTCTTTTAGCATACGCCGGTAACGGATTGCGGCAGTAACCCAGGCGACATTTGGCGGTTAAAAAATGCATCGGTTGAAAATTATGCTAAAATACAAGCAGGGATAATATCGGAGGTGAACGTCGATGGATTTTGAAAAACTCGGCATTTTCTATATGGGGCGTCCCCGTCAGCCTGGTCAGAAGCAAGTTCAGGAAAACAGCCTTTTGCTTTACAAGTCGAAGAACCTGACGACGCATGCCGTTTGTGTCGGCATGACCGGCAGCGGCAAGACCGGCCTTTGCGTCGGCCTTCTGGAGGAAGCCGCCCTGGACGGCGTACCGGCCATCGTGATCGACCCCAAGGGCGACATGGCCAACCTGATGCTGTCGTTCCCCGACCTGGCGCCATCTGACTTCAGGCCCTGGATCAACGAGGACGACGCCCGCAAGGCTGGCCTGACAGCGGATGAGTTCGCCGCGCAAGAGGCGGAAAAATGGCGCTTGGGCATCGCCGGATGGGGCCAGGACGGCGATCGCATCCGCAACATGCGCGCCACGACGGAATTTGCCGTCTATACGCCCGGCAGTTCGGCCGGCATCCCGATTTCCATTCTGCAGTCCTTTGGCGTACCGGCCCGCGAAGTCCTCGACGATACCGAGCTGCTGCAAGAACAGGTCGGCGGCCTGACCAGCAGCCTGCTCAGTCTGATCGGGGAGACGGCCGACCCGATCCGCAGCCGTGAGCATATCCTGGTGGCCAATATCCTGCTCAGCAGCTGGCGCGCCGGGCGCGGCCTCGACTTGTCCGAGCTGATCGGGCTGATCCAGACTCCGCCGTTTGATACGGTCGGCGTCATGAAGCTGGACGCCTTTTACCCGGAAAAGGATCGCTTCGACCTGGCGCTTCGCTTCAATCACCTCCTGGCGTCGCCCAGCTTCGCCTCCTGGCTTGAGGGCGAGCCGCTGAACATCGGCCGCCTGCTCTATGCCCCGGGCGGCAAGCCGCGCTTGAGCATTGTCTCCATCGCCCACTTGAACGACGCGGAACGCATGTTTTTCGTCTCGCTGCTGCTAAACCAGGTCGTGTCCTGGATGCGCAGCCAGCCAGGCACGTCCAGCCTGCGGGCGATCCTCTATATGGACGAGATCTTCGGCTATTTCCCGCCGGTCGCCAACCCGCCGTCCAAGGCGCCGCTGCTGACCTTGCTCAAGCAGGCCAGGGCGTATGGACTCGGTGTCGTCCTGACGACCCAGAACCCCGTCGACCTCGACTACAAGGGGCTGGCCAACGCCGGAACCTGGTTTATCGGTCGGCTCCAGACCGAACGCGACAAGATGCGCGTGCTGGAGGGACTGGAGGGCGCGTCGCTCAGCCAGGGACAGGCGTTTGACCGCGCCGAAATGGAGCGGATGGTGGCCGGGCTGGGCAGCCGCATCTTCCTCCTGCACAGCATCTACCAGGAAGAACCGGTCTTGTTTGAAACACGCTGGTGCCTGTCCTACCTGCGCGGGCCGATGACGCGTATCCAGATCCAGCAACTGGGCCAGAGCCGGCTATCGATCGAGCCGCCGCCCCAGCCCCCTGCCAGGCCGGCGCCTCAGCCGACGGCCGTGCAGATGAATCCCGCCTCTACCGTGCCGTCGTTGCCGGGCAGCGTCACGGTTGTCCACGCCCCGTTCCGGGGTCAGCCTGACGGCGTCGTTTACCGCCCCAGCGTCCTGGGCATGGCCCAGGTCGGTTTTTCCGACCGCAAGTATGGCATCTACCACAGCGAAGACAAGCTGGTCATGACGCCTGTCACGGCAGATGTCTTCCCCGTCAACTGGGATCAAGCCGAAGCGCTGCCGCTCGAACTGGCTGACTTTGATTCCGAGGGTGCGGGCGGGACCGCTTATGCCGAGCTTCCCGAAGCGGCTCTGGATTCGAAAAATTTTACATCCTGGAAAAAGGACCTGGCCGACTGGACTTACCGGACCCGTCGCCTGACACTCTGGCAGGATCCGGTCGCCGGCATTGCCTCACAGCCCGGCGAAGATGAGGAAGCGTTCCGGCAGCGCCTGCAGCAGAAGGCCCGCGAGGTGCGCGATGAAGAGACGGAGAAGCTGCGCAGGAAGTACGAGGTGAAGATCAAGTCGTTGGAAGAGAAGATCCGCAAGGCCGAGCAGGCGGTCGAACGCGAGAAAGACCAGGCCAAGCAGCAAAAGGTCCAGACCGCCATCTCGTTTGGCGCGACCATCCTGAGCGCGTTTTTGGGCCGCAAGGCGGTCAGCGCCTCATCGCTCGGACGGGCGACGACCGCGGTGCGCGGCGCGAGCCGGGCGATGAAAGAAAGCGGCGATATCAACCGCTCCAAAGAAACCGTCGAGGCCTACCAGGCCCAGCTGAAAGAACTCGAAGACGCCTTCCAGGCCGAGGCCGACAAGCTGACCGAGCGGTTGGATCCGATGAACCTGCATCTGAAAGAACTTGTCCTGCAGCCATACAAGAAAGACATTCTGGTCAAGGATTTGGTCTTTGCCTGGATGCCGTATCGCCAGGACAGCAACGGGTCGTGGACCCCCGCCTGGTCATAAAATAGAAGAGATGCCTGATCGCGCCGCCGACACGGATCAAGGCATCTCTCAACCTGCTTGTTCTGGAGTCAGGCAGCTCTCTTTTCAGCCTCGCTTTTGCGGGTGGAGGAGAAACGTGGTTAACCTCACATTCAAGACCCAGCTTCATTATATGCTGTTTTGTGCGTTTTGTACAGCCTGTTTTTATAAAAAATGATGAAGAATTTGTTTGACCGGCCGGCTATCGCCCATGAGCAACATAAGAAAAATACGATACGTAAATCGCCACATTTCTTTTTTGAATAATCAGATTCGCGTAAAAATCAGCTCGGGCATAAAGTAAAAAAGGGATACCGAAAAAGGAGGATTCGAAAATGGAGGAAAACACCGTTGTCCGGCCGGATCCGGTCGGCGAAAACCCTGCAGCCGACAGGTCTGCCCCACCCATCGTGCCGATTCTCATCCTCGTTGTCCTGATCATCATGGTCGGGGTCAACGCGCTGGCCAACATCCTGCCGATCAACAACCTGACGACCGGCGAGGTGTCCGACCAGCTGGGCAACCTCTTCGCGCCGGCCGGTCTCACGTTTTCGATCTGGGGCCTGATCTACCTGCTGCTGGCCGCTTTCACCGTCTTCCAGTTTTTCCCGCCGGTCTCGGCGGAAGTGGCCGGCCGGCTGAAGCAGGTTCGCCTCTTTTTCACCCTTTCCTCGCTGGCCAACGCCGCCTGGATCTTCTGCTGGCATTACCTGGCTCTCGAGGCCTCGCTGGTCCTGATGCTGGTTATCCTG
>JAAZFW010000236.1 GCA_012511525.1 Clostridiaceae bacterium | reverse complement strand
CAGAAACCGCCGTACAGGCAGGCCATGGCGATCAGGGCGTAATAGTAAGTCAAGACCTGGTCAGCTTTCGCGTTGCCGATCGGCTTATCCGCGATCAGGTCCACTCGCTGTCCTGCCGCCGCGAGCAGCGCTTCCTGCAGCCGGCCGTCCGTGGCCAGGATATGTTCCATCGCGGAGCGGGTCTGCAGATAGTCGTCGGCAAAGACCTTGAGGATTGTCTGGCGGATGCCCGAGCCGGAGACGACGACCGTCAGCGGATCTCCGGGCACCAGGTAACCGGCGATCGCCTGCTGGCGCAGCAGGCTTTGTGCGCCGGCTTCGTCGGTGCGCTCGATGCGGAACAAGGCGGTCTGGCCATCTTCGGTCGCGTCCAGAACCTGCCGCAATGTTGAGTCGGCCTGGTAGGAGTCGTTGGTCACCACCGCGATGGGGATCGTGCTGAAGGTGTCGTTTTCATTGAGGTTGGCAAACGCCATGCTGAAAAAGGTTGCCAGGATCAGGGGGAAAAGGAAGGTCCAGAACAGCATCTGGCGGTCCCTGACAGATGATCGGATCCGAATCGAATAAAGATGCCAGAACATGGGGTGCCTCCTAATTGCCGTTGTCGCGCAGCTGCTTGCCCGTGATCTCCAAAAAGACGTCGTTGAGGGTGGGCAGTTCGCAGTATAGCTGTCCGTAGGCGATCTTGTGTGTGTTCAAGTATTCAAGGATCATGCCCAGGGCGTTGCCCTTGCGTTCGGCTTTGATGACCAGACGGTTGTCCTTGATCTCGGCGGTCAGGATCGACGGCAAACCCAGCAGGCTGTCAACCAGATCTGCTTGGGGATGGATAAGCTCGACCGTGATCTTCTCGCCGGTCCGGATCATGCGCTTGAGTTCGTCGCTGGTGCCGCTGGCGATGATCTTGCCCCGGTCCATGATGGCGATGCGGCTGCAGATCTGCTCGACTTCCTCCATGTAATGCGAGGTGTAGATGACGGTCGCGCCCTGCCGGTTCAGTTCCAGGATGCCTTCCAGGATGTTGTTGCGGCTCTGAGGGTCGACCGCGACCGTGGGCTCGTCCAGAAAGATCAGCTTCGGCTTGTGGGCGATGCCGCAGGCGATGTTCAGCCGGCGCAGCAGGCCTCCGCTTAGTTTTTTGGGCAGGAAGCGGCTGAAATCCTCGAGGCCGACAAATGCGATCGCCTCGTCAACCAGGGCCTGGCGCTGGTGCCGGTCTGTCACGTACAGGCCGCAAAAATAGTCGATGTTCTCCCGCACCGTCAACTCATCGAAGACGGCGACATTTTGCATGACGATCCCGATGTCGCGCTTGATGTCGTAGGCGTCGGGACGCATCGGGCGGCCAAACAGCTCGACGGTGCCCATCGAGTATTTGAGCAAGGCCAGCATGCAGTTGATGGCTGTGGTCTTGCCCGAGCCGTTGGGACCGAGCAGACCGAACACTTCGCCGGATTGCACGGCGAGGTTGAAATGGTCCAGGGCGACCAGGTCGCCGTAACGCTTGACCAGTTGTTCGACTTTGACAATCATGGTGAACGCCTCCTGTTTTGCCGGATGAATCCCGTGGCTTGTCCCGGCATGCCCCTATTGTGCCAGCTGCCAGGCTGAACACACAGTGAAGCCTGTCACGACTTTTTTTAGCAGACATGACAATTGTCATCTTGCGGCACTTTCGACGGACAATCTGGTATGATATGCATGGTGCAAAGCTCGAAACGAGACAAGACAGGGAGGAACATGCATGAGTGAATTTCTGGAAGCCCTCATGGTCATCAGCTTCGGGGTGTCATGGCCGCTGTCCATTCGCAAGTCCTGGGTGTCCCGCACGACGAGGGGCAAGAGCCTGATCTTCATGGTCCTGATCTTTTTCGGATACATCAGCGGCGTCTTGTCAAAGATCACAGCCCTTGTCGTCGACGGCAAGCCGATCACCTATGTGTTCGCCTTCTACGTGCTGAACGCGATCATGGTCGGCATCGATATCGGGCTTTATTTCCGCAACAGGAAACTGGACACGATCGCCGCCGGACGGGATTTCCAGTCATGACGGTTTTGCGCGACCTTGTCTACGCGCCGGAGCTGGGCCCGTTCGGCCAGCTGGACCTGTATCTGCCCGATGACGCCGGCACCTGCCCGCTGCTGGTCTTTTTCCATGGCGGCGGCTTGTGCGCGGGGGACCGCGGCGACGGCCGGAACCCGGTCTGTCTGCGCCTGGCCCGCTCGGGCATCGCGGTGGCCGCGGTATCCTACCGTTTGTACCGGTTCTTGCCGCCATCACCCGGGAAGGAAGCGCTGCTGAGCGCGGATTCGCCGCGTTACCCTGACTTTATCGAGGACGGCGCGAAAGCGGTCGCCTGGCTGATGCAAAGCGGCCGGCAGTTCCATCCGTTCAGCAGCTGGTATGTCGGCGGATCGTCCGCCGGCGCCTACCTGGCGATGATGCTTTTTTTCGACACGCGCTTCCTGGACCGGCACGGCATCGACGCGCGTGCGCTGGACGGCTTCTTTTTCGACGCCGGCCAGCCGACGGTCCACTTCAATGTCCTGGCCGAGCGAGGGCTGGACAGCCGCCTGGTGCGTATCGATCCGGCCGCACCGCTGTACTGGGCCGACGCCGGTCTCGCCCGGGGCGATATGCCGAAAATCTGTATCGTTTACGCACAGCAGGATATCGTCAACCGGCGGGAGCAGAATTTGCTTCTCTACCGCACGATGCTGCATCTCGGTTACGATTCGGGAAAGCTCCGGATCATCGAGATGAAAGGGTACGGCCATACCGGTTACAACCAGGATGTGGATGTCTACGCGCCGCTGATCGAAAATTGGATTCGCGCCTGACAGATGTGCCGGGGACAATCTTTTTCTTTTCGGGTTATCAGGGTACAATAAGGCTGAAATCCGTCCCGAACGCCCCGGAGGCGTGATCATGCTGCTGCTCGAAAAACTGATCCTGCTGCTGCTGTGCCTGGCGCTGTATTTGCCTGGAAACCTGTCCATCTATGCCGTCGTCCCCGTGATCGCGGCCCTGACGGCTGCCGCGCTGGGCAGCTGGCTGGAAAAACCCGCCTGGCGGGCCGCTGTCTTCGCGCTTTACGTCCTGCTGTGCCTGGCAGATCCTCGACTGGTCTTTTTCCTGCCCTTGGTCGTCGTCGACCTGTTCCAGGATCGTTTTCGGCTCCTGGCCTTGCTGGCTGCGTGGCCGCTTGCCGCCAGGCAGCCGCAGCTCGACTGGGGCCAGACGCTGTCCGTTGTGCTCCTGATCGGCCTGGCCTGGTTTTTGCAGGATCGAGGCCTGAAACTATCGCGCATCCGCAGTCGGGCGACGGAATACGAGGATCTGACACGGGATCGCGCCCTGCGTTTGGAGCAGAAAAACAAGGCCCTGATGGAGAAGCAGGACTACGAGGTGCGGGTAGCCACGCTGCGGGAGCGCAACCGGATCGCCCGCGACATCCACGACCATGTCGGGCACCTCCTGACCCGGGCTATCCTGCAGCTGGGTGCCATCCAGACCGTCAGCCGCGGCGGGCCGCTGCACGAGCCGCTCACCGGTTTGAAACAAACGCTCGACGACAGCATGACCGAGATCCGCCGCAGCCTGCACGACCTGCATGACGCGTCGGTCGACCTGGCCGTGGAACTCGAGGCCATGGTCGGGCCGTTCACCTTCTGCCCGGTTTCGTTGGTGATTGATCTCAAGGAAAAGCCGGATCAACCGGTTGTCCTGGCATTCCTGGCGATCGTGCGCGAGGGGCTGTCCAACATCGCCCGCCATTCCAACGCCACGCAGGCCTCGCTGCTGCTGCGCGAGCATCCCGGCTTTTACCAGCTGACGCTGCGGGACAACGGCACCAGCCAGGAGCCGGACGGACCGGTTGATTTGGATCGCCTGGCCGGGCGCACAGCGGCAGGCATCGGCCTGGCCGGCATGGCGGAACGGGTGCGCGCCCTGAACGGCCAGATCAACATCCGGCGCGAGCGGGGCTTTGTCATCCTGATTACCGTGCCGCGTCAGCCGCGAGGAGGAAAATGAGATGGACAAAAAAAAGATCCGGATCCTGATCGTCGACGACGACCAGTTGGTCCGGATGTCATTGAAGATCATCATCGGGGCTGACCCGGAGCTGGAGGTCGTAGGCTGCGGCGGCAACGGGGAAGAAGCGGTCCAGCTGTTCGATGGCTACCGCCCCGATGTGCTGCTTTTGGATATCCGCATGCAGCCGACAGACGGTCTTGCGGCCGGCGAGCGGATCCTGGCCCGCCATCCCGACGCCCGATTGCTCTATCTAACGACGTTTACCGACGACGAGTATCTGGTTCGTGCCTTGCATATGGGCGCTTGCGGTTATTTGCTCAAGCAAAATTATGAGAGCCTCGCGCCGGCGATCAAGGCGGTCGCGTCAGGCCAGCACGTGTTCGGCGACCTTATCATGGCCCGAATCCCCGATTTGATCGGCGGACGGCTGCCCGACCTGTCCGGTTACGACATCCGCGGCCGCGAACCGGACCTGATCGAGCTGGTCGCCGAAGGACTCAACAACCGCGAGATCGCTGAGCGGCTGAACTTAAGCGAGGGGACTGTCCGCAACCAGCTGTCCGTGATCCTGGACAAGCTCGATTTGCGCGACCGTACCCAGCTGGCTGTCTTCTATTACAAAAAGCGTCAGCAAAAGCTCTAAACGGTTACTTTTTCAGCGCCTTGTCGAAAGCGACATCCGAGGGGTTGAAGTTGATCCGCTTGACCATCTCGCAGGCTTCGGTGGCGCCGAAGACGCGGTCCATCGCACTGTCTTCCCATTCGACCGACAGCGGTCCGTCGTAGCCGATCGCGTTGAGCTCGCGGATGATGCGTTCGAAATCGACGCTGCCGTGCCCGGGGGACACGAAGTTCCAGCCGCGCCGCGTGTCGCCGAAGGTCAAAAACGAGCCCAGGATGCCTTCGGTGCCCATGGTGTTCACCAGCACATCCTTGACATGGACGTGGTAGATCTTGTCGGCGAACTCGCGCAGGAAGAGGTGCGGCTTGATCCCTTGCCAGACCAGGTGGCTGGGATCGAAGTTGATGCCCAGCGTGGCGTTGCCTGCGAATTTTTCCCGGAACAGCTTCTGGGACGAATAGAAGTCGAAGGCGATCTCAGTCGGGTGCACCTCCAGGGCGAAACGGACGCCGCAGCGCTTGAACTCGTCCAGGATCGGGGTCCAAAGCGTGACGATTTCGTCGTAGCCGGCCTCGATCATCTCATCGGTCGTCTGCGGGAAGGAGTACCAGTAGGCCCAGATCGGCGAACCCATGAAACCGGTGACGACCGAGCAGCCCATCGCCTGGGCGGCGCGGGCCGTCAGCTTCATCTCCTTGATCGCCCATTTGCGGATCGCCTTGGGGTCGCCCTTGACATCGTCGGGCGCGAACCCGTCGAGCCGCGGGTCGTAGCGGTCCCCGACGCACTGGCCGGCCAGGTGGTTGCCCAAAGCCCAGCACTGCAAATTGTAGCGGGCCAGGATCGCCTTCCTGTCGGCGACGTAGGCCGGATCCGAGGCGGCGCGGCTGACATCCATATGATCGCCCCAGCAGGCGATCTCCAGGCCTTCGAAGCCCATGCTGGCCGCCAGGCGGCAGACGTCCTCGAAGGGCAGATCGGCCCATTGTCCGGTGAATAGAGTAATCGGTCGTGTCATGGTCATATCCTCCTAATCATCTTGAGGCACATCGATCCAGACAGCGCCATGCCTGGAACTGGCCACGCAGCTTTCGATAAAGCGGACACCGTCGATGCCCATCTCCAGCGTCGGGTAATCCACGTCGGCTTCGTCGACATCCTGCCCTTCGATCTTCTGCCAGATTGCGCGGGTGAAGTCGGCGTACAGGTTGGCGTAGGCCTCGTGGTAGCCTTCCGGGTGCCCTGTCGGCGTGCGCGCGAGCGCGGCCGACGCAGGCGACAGGTAGCCGGCCCCGCGCGAATACGTCCGGGGTGCCTGGCCTTTCAAGGTCACCTTGAGGTAGTTGCTCTGCTCCTGGTCGAACTCGATCGCGCCCTTGGTTCCGTAGATGCGCACCTTGAGGCCGTTGTCGTTGCCGATCGCGACCTGGGAACACCAGTAGCTGCCCCGGGCGCCGTTGTCAAAGCGCAGCAGGATTTCCGCGTTGGTGTCCAGCGTGCGATCTTCGCCAATAATGTCAAGGCTGGTGCAAAGCTGGCGGATGCGAAGGCCGGTCATGTAGCGCACCATGTTCTCGATGTGGGTGCCGATGTCACCGGTGCAGTTCGAGGCACCGGCCTGGGCCGGGTCAGTGCGCCAGGCTGCCTGCTTCTGGTTGTCCTCGAGACGGTCGATCAGCCAATCCTGGGGGTACTCGCCCATCACGACGAGCACGTCGCCGATGTCCCCGCGCCGGATGATCGCGCGCGCCTCGCGCACCATGACATGGCCGGTGTAGGCGTAGGCGACCGCAAACAGGCAGCCGCGTTCCCGGGCCAGGCGCCTGAGTTCCAGCGCCTGGGCGGCGGTGACGGTCAGCGGTTTTTCGCACATGACGTGAATGCCTTGTTCCAGAAAAGCCTTGCAGGCCGCAAAATGGCTGCTGTTCGGCGTGGTGACGATCACGAAATCGATCGGGTCGTCACGCTGGCCCTCCCTGCGGGCCATGGTCTCAAAATCGGAATAGACGCGGTCGTCTGCGATACGCAGCGCTTCGCCCGTCTGGCGGTTTTTGTCCCCATCGCGGGAAAAACAGCCGGCGACCAGTTGGGCACTGTTGTCCAGGCCAAGCGCGGCCCGGTGAACGCCTCCGATAAATGAACCGGGACCACCTCCGACCATGCCGCAACGCAGCATCTGTCCAGGCGTTTTGGCTTCTCTGCCTTCGATCATGACGCATCCCTCCCTTTCCAGGCGATTGCATGCCGTATCAAGACCCATCACCGGAAGGCCGCGCCTCCCGGCGACGTTATCCTGCTTCTTATGGTAACCCGATCACGGCATCGGTGCAAGATGGAGATCTTTTATGCCGGACGGATCGAGAAGCCCGGTTCGCCGGCCTCTTGGGCCCGCGCCTGGAGCCGGCTGGCAAGCTGGCGGCGCAGACCGGCCAGGGCCGGGTCGGCGATCCGGTTGTGCTTCTGATCCGGATCCGTCTCGTTGTCAAACAGGAAGCGTTCGGTATAAACCTCGGCGAACATATCACGGGACGGCGATTTTTCCGGAGCCCAGACACAATACGTGTAGCGCGTCGTGCGCAGCGCCCGGCCGACAAAGCTTTCGCTGATTTGCACGTAGGCTTCTTCACGCCAGGGGACGCCTGCCAGCAGATCGAGCAGATTGCGGCCCTGCATGCCGTCAGAACTGGCCCCGGCCAGGTGCGCGATCGTCCGGGGGAGATCGAGTAGTTCAACGATGCGATTGACCTCGCGCCCGCCGGAAAAACCAGGTCCGGCGATGACCATCGGGATGTGGATGGTGTTCTCGTAGCAGGTCCGCTTGTAATCGTCGGAGCCGCCGGGCGCCAGTTCGTCCATGTGGCTCTTGAAGTGGCAGCCGTGGTCGGATGTGAAGATGATCACGGTGTCGTCAAAAAGCCCTTGCTGCTTGAGCTTGGCGATCACGCGGGCCAGGTTGTCGTCCAGCGCGCGGCAGCAGCCCAGGTAGTCCGGCAGCTGCTCTTCCCAGTCGCCCACGCCGGGAACCAGTTCCGAAGGCGCGGTAAAGCCTTTGAAACGCTCCCTGCTTCCGTCCGGTCCTTCGAAACGGTTGCGGTCGTTTTGGTGGTGGGGCTCGATGTGGGACAGGAACAGGAAAAAGGGATTTTCGTCGTCGGCGCTGCGGGTGTCCAGGAACGCGAGCGCGTGGTCGGTGACAGCGTCGGTGCGGTAACCGGTAAACGGGCGCTTTTGCCCTTCGGCATCGAAGAGGTGGCCGCCCACGCCGTGCGACGTGAACTCGAGGATGTCGGAAGCGGCCCACCAGCCGTCATAACCGCCGCGCAGTTCCGGCGGGATGGGCTTTGTTTCGTAATCGGTCTGGCCGCGGGTGGTTGCCAGGTGCCATTTACCCACGTAGGCGACATCGTAACGGGCTGCGCGCAGCCGCCGGGCCAGGGTCGGGATCTTCTGGGGCAGGGCGATGCCGTTGCGAAAACAACCGGTTCGGGTCGGAACCAGGCCGGTTTGCAGCATGGCCCGGGCCGGACCGCAGACCGGTTGGTTGGTGTAGGCATGCTTGAAGTTAATCCCGGTGCGCGCCAGGGCGTCCAGTGTCGGGGTCACCGCCAAGGTCTGGCCGTTGCAGCCGAGCGTGTCGTAGCGCTGCTGGTCGGAAAAATAGACCAGGATGTTGGGACGCGGGTGTTTCATCCGATCCTCTTTTCTGCAGGCTCCGGGTGAATCAGCCTGCGGCGGCCTTGGCCGGCTGCTTGTCCAACGTCAGGTTGCGTACCCAGCGGAAGCGGTTGACCTTGATCACGGCTACGATACATTTGAGCAGCTGGTCGGACTTGAGCAGGGCGAAAACGACGACCGGCGGGGCGTGAAAGACGAAGGCCGCCAGCGATGCCGCCGGAATGACAAAACCCCAGATATGGATCAGGTCGTTGACCAGGACGAAATGGGTCGCGCCGCCGGCGCGGACAATGCCGGTCAGGCTGGACATCTGGTAGGCGGTGCCCACGACCATGACCGACAGGACCAGGATAAAGGAGCGCACCATGGCCAGCGTCTCCGGTTCGAGGTCATAGATCAGGGGCACCAGGTAGCGGGTCATATAGATGGCGACCCCGGAAATGACGCCGATGATCACGAAGATCACCTGAAGCGTTTTGACATAGGCACGCAATCGCGTGATGTCGCCGGCGCCGACCGTCTTGCCGACGATGATCGCCGTGGCGCCGGCCGTGCCGTAGACCACGACCCCCATGATCGAGAAGATGACATTGGCGATGCTGACCGAAGCCAGCGCGGTCGCGCCCAACCGCCCCATGATCGCGCCCTGGACAGCCAGGTTGATGCCCCAGAAGATATCGCCCAGGATGACCGGAAAGCCGTAGCGGAAAAAGCGCCCGAGCAGGTCTCGGCCGCCGCGCAGGATGTCGCGAAGACGCAGCATCAGCTTCTTGTCGACCAGGCGGACATACACCATCATGATAACGGCTTCCAGGACGCGGGCCGCCAGCGTGGCGATGGCAGCGCCCCTCAAACCGAGCGCCGGCGCGCCCAGCTTGCCGAAGATCAGGATGTAGTTGAGCGAGACATTGACGGCAAACGTCATCAAGGAGAGGACCATGCCGATCCGGACTGTCTCGACACAGCGCATCGAGGCGATCAGAACTTGGGTCACGCAAAAGAAGATATACGTATAACGGATGATCGAGAAGTAGCGCATGGCTTCGGTCTTGACCGCGGCGTCATCGGTAAACAGGCCGAGGACGCCGGAGGGGGTCAAAAGCGTGACGATGAACAGCAGCAAGCCGGCGGCAAAGCCGAACTTGAGCGCGATGGCCACAACGGATTTGACCCCGGCGATGTCGCGCTTGCCCCAGAATTGGGTGCCGAGGACCAGCATCGCCGCGCTCAGCCCCATGACCAGCATGTGCAGCAGGTTCTGCAGCTGGTTGCTGACATAGGCGCCGGACAAGGCCAGTTCACCCAGCCTGCCGACCATGATGTTGTCCGCCAGGCCGACCGAATAGGTGATCACGTTCTGCAGTGCCAGCGGCAGCGCCAGGCGCAGCAGCAGGCGGTAGAACGCCTTATCGCGTACCATCAGCATCGGGTTGTGCCTGCCTTCCCCGGGCCGTCCTGTCCGACCAGCCCCAGATCAACCAACACCTGACGCAGCTTGTCTTTTTGCGCCGGTTCCAGTTCGGCGACGGGATCAACGCATTTCCCGACCGCGAAGCCCAGCATACACAGCCCTTCCTTGATGGCCTGGGGAAAGGTGCCCAGGTTAGCGGCCAAGCGCAGCGGAGCCAATTGGAACTGGGCGTCCAGTGCGCCGGCAAGGTCACCCGATTTAAATTTCTCGTAGATATCGACCACCAGGCGGGGCGCGACATTAGCCGTGGAGGCGATCGCGCCGGCTGCCCCGTGGCAGAGCCCGGCGAAGATCAGCGTGTCGCGGCCGAGCAGGACCGAAAAGTCCGGCAGATGGCGCGTCAGGCGCAGGTACTCGGCCGTGTTGGTCATGTCCCCGGTAGAGTCCTTGACGGCAACGATATTCTCGATCTGCGCCAGCCGGGCGACGGTTTCCGGCTCGATCGTCACGTTGGTCTTGGGCCTGTTGTTGTAGAGGACGACCGGCAGGTGTGTCGCCGCCGCGATCGTCTCGTAGTGGCGCAGCAGCTCGGATTGGGTCTGTGAGATAAACATCGGTGTCAGCACCGAAACCGCGTCGGCGCCGACCGCTTCGGCGATCTTGCAAAACTCGACGGCGCCGCGGGTGGTAATGTGGTTGGCGCCCGCGTAGACCGGCACCTTGCCGGCACAGGCCTTGACGGCATTGGCCAGGATCTGCTCGGTCTGGGCGGCGGAAAAGGCGTAGAACTCACCGGTCGTGCCCAGGGGGAAGATGCCGTGTACCCCGTTGGCGAGCAGGTGCTCGATCAAGCGCTGCTGGGCGGCCGCGTCAAAGCTGCCATCTGCCGTGACCGGTGTGACGATCGGGGGGATGATTCCATGGGGTTTGAATGTGGTCATCGGGTCCTCCTTGGTGCCGGCCCTAGCGGACCAGGCATGGTTTTTTGGGGTCAAACGTCCAGCCGGGGATGATTTTTTGCATGCCGGCGGCGTCGTCACGGCCAGACTGGCCAAGGGTCAGGTACTGCTGGTGGGCCGCCTGGATCCGTTCCCGGTCGATCTCGATGCCCAGGCCGGGCTTGTCCGGCAGCGCGATGCAGCCGTCGACGATCGGGAAAGGCGAGCGCGTCAGCCGCTCGCGGCCTTCCTGCCAGATCCAGTGTGTGTCGATGGCGTTGAGCGGTCCGGGAACGGCCGCAGCCGTGTGGACGACCATCGCCAGGGAGATGTCGAAATGGTTGTTGGAGTGGCAGCCCCAGGTCAGCCCGTAATGGCGGCAGAGCTGCCCGACCTGAACAGATCCGGACATCGTCCAGAAGTGGGGGTCGGCCAGCGGGATGTCGACCGATTGCAGGGCCAGGGCGTGGACCAGCTCGCGCCAGTCGGTGGCGATCATGTTGGTCGCGGTCGCCAGTGAGGTGGCGCGGCGAAACTCGGCCAGGATCTCCCGGCCCGAAAAGACGCCCTCGGCGCCGCAGGGATCTTCGCAGTACGCCAGAACGTTTCGGAGTGGGCGGCACAGGCGGATCGCCTCCGCCAGCGACCAGCAGCCGTTGGGGTCAAGTGTGATGCGTGCGGCCGGAAACGCTTCCTTGAGCGCCTTGACGGCGTCAATCTCCCGATCGCCCGCGAATACGCCGCCCTTGAGCTTGAAGTCTTCAAAGCCATAGCGCGCCCGGGCAGCTTCGGCCAGACGGACAATCGCCTCAGGGGTCAGGACCGGCTGGTCGCGCAGCTGGTACCAGGTGTTCCCAGGTTCTGCCACGGCTGCCTCGCCGCGGTTTCCAATATAGAACAGGTAGCCCAGCATGCGGACCGAACGGCGCTGCAGCCCTTCGCCGAGCAGGCCGGCGGCAGGAACCTCCAGAAACTGGCCCAGCAGGTCGAGCAGCGGCGCCTCGATGGCGGTCAGCACATGCACGCCGGTGCGCAGGTCAAAGGTCTGCCGACCGCGGACATCGGTGTCATTTTGCCGCGCCAGGCGCTCTTTGACCGACAGCAATGTCTGGCGGTAGTCGCCGACGCGAGAGCCAAGCACCAGATCCCTGACGCCTTCCAGGGCCCGGGTGATCTTGGCGCCGCCCGGCACTTCGCCGGCGCCTGTCCGGCCGCTGCTGTCGGTCAAAAGGACAATGTTACGGGTAAACCAAGGTGCGTGGGCGCCGCTTAGGTTGAGCAGCATGCTGTCCCGGCCGGCAACCGGAATGACGTCCATTTCGACAATTTTCGGCAACATGTCACGAGCTCCTTTTCTGATGTCTTTATCGAACCAGGCAATGCCTGCATTGTACCATACCGCTGCGCCGCGCGCATAAAAAAGCCCCGTGTTCGTGGTGAACACGAGGCAAATGGCTGCCGGCCTTTTTGTACCGGGTCAGTCTTCCTTGGTTTCCAGCTGGCTCAGACGGTTGCGGATGTTCTTCAGCTCATTCTCCAGAGCATCGGCCTGATCCTTAAGCATCGCCTTCTGCTCAGCCGCATCGGGCGTATAGGGCGCGTACGGGGCAATGCCCGCGCGATAGCCATACGGCCGCCCATATGCGAAAAACCGATTGCGAAACCCGCGTCCGCGGCCCATGCCGCACCCGAAGCCACCGCTGGCATAACCGGGATTCGGATAACCGGCGCAGGTGCCCATGCCGCGTCCGCTCATCGGACCGCCGCCCATCGGGCCTGTTCCATCTCCTCTTGGCATCTTGTTCAACTCCTTTCCTGTTCTTTTTTATTGATCCTGACCGGTTGGTTTGAATCTGCCGGTCAGCTTCTTGTCATCTTGGCTCCGCAGCGCGGACAAGTCACATTGGCGCAGGGTATGCCGCGCGTGTGGGGAACGGTTGCGCCGCAGGACGGGCAGACGCAAATGCCGCCGGTTCCCGGTGCCCCGCCGCGGCCGCCTTGACGCGCGCCTGTTCCAACGGGTCCGGTTCCATCTCTTCCTGGCATATCGGATGCCTCCTTTCTTGATGGCTGACACAACGCTCAAAAGAGCATATGTCCAT
>JAAZFW010000235.1 GCA_012511525.1 Clostridiaceae bacterium | reverse complement strand
CCGGAACGGCGCAACCGCAAGCTTCAGATCGCCAACATGCCGAAGAAATACTGGCGGTATCTGACCGAGAACCCGCTGGCTGCGCAAATTCAGGACAAGCAAAAAGGCGCTTCCGGACAAAAGCCGGGAAGCGCCCTGTTGACAAGCTGAGGCAGCCGGGCTGCTTCAGAACCTTTATGCTCAGCCAGGTCCCTCACGAGGTCCTGGCGACAGTTTGCGTGTTTAGCAGTAGTGACGGACGCTTTCAGGCAGTTCGTCAGGGTCGGCACTAAGAATGATCATGACATGGAAATTGTCTTTTTGGGCGAAGGCGTCAAGATCCTTGAGGAAGACCGCCAGGTTTTCCGGATTGTCGTCGCCGGCTACCTTGTAGATGCTGTCGATGTACAGGTGCGTGATGTCGTAGTCCTTCGCGCTGATGCCGGCGATAAAGCTTAGCAGTTCACGGTAGCCGTGTACTGGGTACTCCGTGATGTCCGTGAGACGGATCTGGTACTTGACCAGCCGATCGAGCCGCCGCCCGGCTTCGATGCAGACCACATTGGTCGCATCGCTCATGGCCTGCGCGTTGAGGTCATCCACGAGCCGGGCGGTTTTCCCGCTTCCTTTGCTGCCAACAATTACTTTGATCATAGGCGCACACTCCCTTGCGTGTTTGGTCGCCGCTCCGGGAAAGGCCGGACGGCTTAACCCTATTGTAACGTAAGAATATGTCTAAAAGAAGTCAGCCCGGCCTGTTTTCAGACGCCGGCCGCCCAGTTTTCCGGCTGTCTTTTGTGGAAACAGACGAACGTGCCCCACACGGCTTGGTTTTCCATCTTGTATCCTTGCATCGGCAACTGGCCCATGCTATAATACCGAAGGAATGGCAGCAACGCGCAAGCAAAGAGTGGGGTACACCCACTCTTTGTTGCTTCATGCCTGTCATCGCTGACCACTGACAGAGAGGAGCACCGCGCATGGCCGCCAAAACGCCCGTCAGGGAAATCGTCGCCCGCCTGGCCGAGGAGCCGGTTGCTTCACTGGGCCTTGAACTGGTCGATGTCGAACTGGTTCGCGAAGGCAAAGCCAGGATTTTGCGCCTGATCGTCGACAAACCGGGCGGCGTCAGCCTGGACGATTGCACAGCGGTCAGCCGTCTGGTTGACCCCCTGATCGACAGCCATGCGGAAGCATCGGGTCACGACTATTTCGAAGTATCGTCGCCCGGCCTGGAACGCCCCTTGAAAACCGACCGTGACCTGGCTCGCCATCTGGGGGAAGAGGTGGAAATGAAACTCTACCAGGCGATGGACGGTAAAAAGACCTGGAAAGGGCAGCTGGCCCCCTGCAGCGAGGCAGAAATCCGGCTCGATCTGGATGACGGAACACAGCTGGCCGTTCCCCGGCAGGCTGTTGCCAAAATAAAGCGAATAGTTCGTTTTTGAACCTACGGAAGGAGAACACGTGGAATGAACGCGGAGTTGATAGAAGCCCTGCGATTGCTGGAAAAAGAGCGCGGTATCGAGGCGGAGGTCCTGTTTGAGGCCATCGAGGAAGCCTTGGTGTCGGCGTATAAGCGTGAGTTCGAGGCCAAGACAACCGATAACATCCGGGCGGAAATCGACCGTCAGACCGGTGAGATGAGGGTCTTTTTGACCAAGACGGTTGTTGAGACGGTGACCGATCCCAATACGGAGATCGCGCTGGCGGAAGCCAAGGCCCTGGCCGACGATTTTGAGATCGGCGACATGATGGAGTACGAGCTTCGTCCGCAGGATTTCGGCCGGCTGGCTGCCCAGACCGCCAAGAACGTCATCAACCAGAAGCTGTGCAGCGCCGAGCGCGAGCGCATTCACAACGAGTTCAGCAGCCGCGTCGGCGAGGTTGCGGCCGGCGTGGTGCAGCGCAAAGACCGCCGCGAGGTGATCGTCGATATCGGCCGCGCCGAAGCCGTGCTGCCTTACAACGAGCAAGTCCGGCTTGACAGCTACAACTTCAACCAGCGGCTGCGTTTTTTGATCCTCAAGGTGGACGAGAAGAAGGGCCGGCCGATCATTTACGTCTCCAGGAGCCACCCCAACCTGGTGCGCAAGCTGTTCGAGCAGGAAGTCCCCGAGATTGCCTCCGGGATCGTTGAAATTGTCTCGATCGCCCGCGAAGCCGGTTCGCGCACCAAGATGGCTGTCGCGTCCCGCGACCCGAATGTCGATGCCGTCGGATCGTGCGTCGGCCAGCGCGGCCTCAGGGTTCAAGCCGTCATGGACGAACTCGTCGGCGAGAAGATCGACATCGTCGAATGGGATCCGGATGAAACTGTTTTTATCAGCAACAGCTTGAATCCGGCCAAGGTCGTAAGGGTCGACATTCACGAAGAGGAGAGGATTGCCCGGGTAATCGTGCCGGACCACCAGCTTTCGCTGGCGATCGGCCGCGAGGGACAGAACGCCCGCCTTGCCGCCCGTCTGACCGGATGGAAGATCGATATCAAGAGCGAATCCCAGTTCCGCGCCGCCGTAGAATCCGAGCTGATGGCCCGTTTTACCGAAGCGGCGGAAGCGACGGCTGAAGAATTCGCCGATAACGAGCCGGAGCGCTGACACCATGCCTCGCAAGGTGCCGCAGCGGATGTGTGTCGCCTGCCGGACCATGAAGGCGAAGCGGGAGCTGATCCGGGTCGTGCTCGGCCAGGACGGCACCGTCACAATGGATGCAACAGGCAAAAAACCAGGCCGCGGCGCCTATGTCTGCCGCAGCCGCACCTGTATCGCGCAAGCTGTCCGGGCCCATCGCCTGGACAAGGGATTGAAAACAGCCGTGGGAGCGGATGTGATCGATCAGCTGATCGAAGAAATGGAGGCTCTGCCGGAACATGAACCGACAGACACGGACCATAAGTAAAACGCCGATGCCTGGCGCCGACCCGCTGGCGGTTTACCGCCTGCTAGGCCTTGCCCGGCGCGCCGGCCGTGTCATTTCCGGCACGGAGGCGGTCCATAAAGCGATTCGCCAGCACCAGGCACGCCTCGTCATTCTGGCCGAGGATGCGGCAGAACGGACCATCCGCCAGGTGCAGCAGGCTGCTGAGAACAGCCATGTTCCGGTTGCTGTCTTTGGCGACAAGCAGCAGATCGGGCACTGGACAGGCACCATGAACAGGGCCGTCATCGCGGTCGTCGACACGCATTTCGCTTTGCGGCTCCAGGAACTGGCAGGCCAGGTGGCTGCCGTCCGGCAAGAAGCATGAATGAAAACGGGCCCCGGCCTGTAAAGCATAGTGGAGGAACAGGAAAGGTATTATGGTAAAAAGAGAAGATCCCGGATCCGGCTTGAGAGCAGGATTTGTCCGCGGCGACGGCCTGATGCAGCAACCGCGCAAAAAGGAAAAGCCCAGGCAAAAAGAGGAAGAACCGGAAATCGTGAAACAGCCACCGATACCCGAACCGGTTCATGAGCCTGAAGAGCCGGCCGGCCCGACGCTGACCATGCAGGGTGTTTCCGGCAAGATGATCACCGGCGTGGTTAAGGTCGTCAAGAAGGTCAGGCGCCCTGCGGACGAACCGCAGGAGACCGAGCCTGCCAAACCGGAACAAGCGCCGGAACAAGCCGAGGTCAAGACCGAAAAACCGGCCGAACCCCCGGCTGTACCGATGCCCGTGCAGCCAACGGCTGCCGAGGCGCCCGCACCTGCGCCGGCTGAAAAGCCTGAACCGGCGGAAAAACCGGTTCAAGCAGAAAAACCCGCGCCTGTGGCGGAGAGGCCCGCACCTGTGGTGAAACCCGCACCCGTTTCGGAAAGGCCCGCGGTCCAGCCCCAGCCCCGGCCTGTTCAACCGGCTCAACCGTTACGCCCGCAGGGAGAACGGCCGTCCTTCGACCGTGGCCCGCGGCCTGCCCCCGGCCGGCCAGCCGCACCGGGACCGATCGGTCCTGGCGCGCGTCCGCCGCGCGGCCCGCAAAGCGGCCAGTATCTCAACCGGTCTGCCGGTCAGCCTGCCCGCCCGCCGATGAACCGCGGCCCTGTCGGCGGCTTCGATAAAGACGATGACGCGTCCGCAGCGCGGCCCGGCACAAGCCAGCGCCCGACGGCGCCCCGCAGTGCTCCCCCGCGCGGCCGTCTCAAGATTCCTGGCGTGCCGGAGGAAGTAATCAAGGAGAAACCGGCTGAGACGCGCAGCTTCAAGGCGCCCAGGCGCGAAGACAAACCTGAGAGCCGCGATGTTCGCAAGGACACCGTGAAGACGCCGGCCGCTGTCAAAGACAAGCACCGCACGCTCAAAAAGCAGGCTCAGGAACTGTCAGGGAAACCGGTTTCGGATGCCCTCTCGGACGAAGTGATCCTGGATACGATTTATAAGGAGCCGGCCAAGTCGTCCCGTTCACGCGGCGGACGCAATTCACGGCGCAATCAGCGCCAGCCGTCGCGCATGGTTCGCGCCGTTCTGACCCATGTCAAGTTACCGGCCACCCTGACGGTCAAGGAATTTGCCGAGGCGATCAAGAAGACCGCGGCGGAAGTGATCAAGAACCTGATGAAGCTGGGCATCATGGCCTCGCTCAACCAGGAGATCGATTTCGATACCGCAACCCTGATCGCCGCCGAATACGGCATCACGACGGAGCAGCTGGTGGAGGTCACGGAAGAAGACATCCTGTTTGACGACTCCGAAGACGCCGATGAAGTTCTCGTGGCGCGTCCGCCTGTTGTGGTGGTCATGGGCCACGTCGACCATGGCAAGACGTCGATCCTCGACCGGATCCGCTCCGCCTCGGTTGCCAGCGGCGAAGCCGGCGGCATCACGCAGCATATCGGCGCCTATACTGTCAGCGTCAAGAACCGCCAGATCACGTTCCTTGACACCCCGGGCCACGAGGCGTTTACCACCATGCGTGCCCGCGGCGCCCAGGTTACGGATATCGCCATCCTCGTGGTTGCCGCCGATGACGGCGTAATGCCCCAGACGGTTGAAGCGATCAACCACGCCCGCGCGGCAAACACACAAATTGTTGTGGCGATCAACAAGATCGACCTGCCCGGGGTCAACATCGACCGCGTCCGCCAGGAACTGGCCACGCACGATCTGATTCCCGAGGATTGGGGCGGTTCCACCGTCATGGTTCCGGTTTCCGCCAAGACCGGTGCAGGCATGGACGAGCTGTTGGAAATGGTCCTGTTGACGGCGGACCTGATGGACTTGCGTTCCAATCCGGAAAAGCAGGCCAAGGGTACGGTCATCGAAGCCAAGCTGGACAAGAACCGCGGTCCCGTGGCCACCGTGCTGGTGCAGCGCGGTACGCTCCATACGGGTGATACGCTGGTGACCGGTTCGATTTTCGGCCACATCCGGGCCATGACCGACGACCGCGGCAAGCCCGTCAAAGAAGCCGGTCCCTCGATTCCGGTCGAGGTGCTCGGACTGCAGGAAGTGCCGGAAGCCGGTGAGCTGTTCTACGCGGTCACCGATGAGAAGGTGGCCCGCAGCCTGGCCGATCGGCGCCGCGCCCAGCAGCGTGAGCAGCAACTGCGCGCCAGCTCGCGCATGACGCTCGATTCGCTGTTCAGCCAGATGGCGGCCGGCGAGGTCAAAGACCTGAACATCATTGTCAAGGCCGATGTCCAAGGCAGCGTCGAGGCGGTGCGCCAGTCACTCGAGAAGCTGGCAACCAAGGAAGTGCGCGTCAATGTCATTCATGGCGCGGTCGGTGCGATCACCGAGACGGACGTGCGCCTCGCCGAGGTGTCCAACGCCATCGTGATCGGCTTCAATGTCCGCCCGGCGGCCAATGTCGCCGAGCTGGCCGACGAAGTCGGCGTCGACTTGCGCATGTACCGTATTATTTACCAGGCCATCGAAGATATCGAAGCGGCCATGAAGGGTATGCTCAGCCCGAAGATGAAGGAAGTCGTCCTGGGCCATGCCGAAATCCGCCAGGTCTTCCGCGTCAGCGGCGTCGGCAGTGTCGGCGGCAGCATGGTGACGGACGGCAAGATCATCCGCTCCTGCGAAGTCCGGGTGGTGCGCGACGGCATCGTCGTCCACGAAGGCCGCCTGGCATCGCTGCGCCGTTTCAAAGACGACGTGCGCGAAGTGGCGGCGGGCTACGAATGCGGCATCGGGCTTGAGCGTTTCAACGATATCAAGGAAGGCGACGTGATCGAAGCCTTTGAGATGCAGGAAATTGAGGGAGGCTGATCAGGTTGCAGCGCGCAAACCGGGTCGGCGATGAAATCCGCAAGGTGATCGCCGACCTGATTCAAAACGAGATTAAGGACCCGCGCATGCCGGAACTGGTTTCTGTTGTTGCGGTTGATGCGTCGCGGGACTTGTCCCACGCCCGGATCTACATCAGTGTCATGGGCGATGAAGAGGCCCGGAAAAATTGTGCGGCCGCCCTGCGTTCAGCCTCGGGCTATATTCGCCGCGAGGTCGCATCCAGGATCCGGCTTCGCGTCGCGCCAGAACTGCATTTCCAGTTCGACGACTCGATCGAGCGCGGCATCCGGATCTCCCGCCTGATCGACGAAGCGCTGGGCGAACCGGACCGCCAGACGAAACAGAAGACGGATCATGAAGCAGAAGATTGACCGGCTGTCTGCCCGTTTGCTGAGCCTTAGCGGCCGGCAGGAACGGGTCGACTTGTTCCCCCATGTCAATGTGGACGGCGACGCTCTGGGCTCGGCGCTGGCTTTGCTGCTTGCGCTCGAAAAACTGTCGGTAACGGTGCGATTGCCCCTCGATGAACCGGTTCCGCCCAAGCTCGATTTTCTGCCGGCCCTGGCGAAAATCAGCCCGGTCGACACCAGCGGCACCGGATGGATGATGCAGCCTGAAAAGACGATCGCCCTGCTCCTGGACTGCGCGGATCCGCAGCGAACCGGACAGCGCGAGGCAGGCTGTGTCCTGGCTGAGGAACGCTGGGTTCTGGATCACCACATCGCCCGCAGGCCGCTTCACGAGACGGATCTGGTCGATACCCGCGCCGCCGCCTGTGCGGAACTGGTCTACGACCTTCTGCTCAGCCTCGAAGCCAAGTCCGGGACCCGCCTTCTGGGTCCGGACGAAAAAACGCTCTTGATGGCCGCGCTGATCTCCGATACAGGCGGTTTTGTCTATTCCAACACCTCCGCGCGCAGTTTTACGATCGCATCCGAGCTGATGCACCGCGATCTGGACCTAAGGCAGATCACCTACCGCCTGTTCCACCAGTCCAGCCAGGCGAAGCTGCGCCTCAAAGGCTATTTTTGCACCAAGGCCCGCTTCAGCTACTCGGATCGTGTCGTGTCTGCATCGGTCGATCCGGCTACGCTGGATCGCTTCCAGGCGACCGACGACGATCTGGACGGCATGATCAACGAGCTCAAAAATGTCGCCGGCGTCGACCTGGCGATGATTTTGCGCATGCAGGCAGACGGGCAGATTAGGGTCAATCTGCGCACGAGCACGGCGGTCGATGCCTCGCAGCTGGCCGCCCGGTTCGGCGGCGGCGGCCATCCGCGCGCTGCCGGTATGACCCTGGCGGGTTTGTCACTGGCCGAAGCCGAAAAAATGCTGATCGAGAAGGCAGGTGACGCGCTGTCAACGCCTTGCGCCTGACTTCCGGCGGTATCCTCCTGGTCGACAAGCCGCGCGGCTGGACATCGTTCGATGTTGTCGCCAAACTGCGCGGCGTTTTGGGTATCCGCAAGATCGGACATACCGGAACGCTCGATCCCTTTGCCGACGGACTGCTTCCGGTGTGCTTCGGCAGGGCCACCCGCCTGATCCAGTACATGGAATCGCAGGACAAGACCTATCGGGTCACTGTCGCGTTCGGACGCACCACAGACACCCTCGATCTGACGGGCCAGACGACGTCTGTCCATCCGCTGACAGATGCCGAACGCGCGCTGTTATTATCTGACAACTTTGCCCCGGTGCGACAGGCCGTGGCTAATCTGACAGAGATCAAAAGCCAGGTGCCGCCGCTCTATTCTGCGGTCAAGGTCGATGGCCGGCCGCTTTACCGCTATGCCCGCCAGGGACAGGAGGTCACCCGCGAACCCCGCCCGGTTCGTATCT
>JAAZFW010000234.1 GCA_012511525.1 Clostridiaceae bacterium | reverse complement strand
GGCGGCGGTCCTGGCCCTGCTGCTCGCCCTGGTGTCCGGCTGCGCCGGCGCGCCGGAACCGGTGCGTGTTTCCGACGGCTACCGTAACTACTACGAGATTTTCGTGCGCAGTTTCTACGACTCGGACGGCGACGGAATCGGGGACCTGGCCGGGGTAACCGCCAAGCTGGACTACATATCCGGCACGCTCGGCGCGGACGGCATCTGGCTGATGCCGATTCATCCGTCGCCCAGCTACCACAAGTACGATGTCACGGACTATGATGCCGTCGATCCGGCCTACGGAAGTCTGGACGATTTTGATGCCCTGATCGCCGCCGCCGCCGAGCGCGACATCCGGGTGATCATCGACCTGGTCGTCAACCACACCTCGAACCTGCACCCCTGGTTCAGCCAGGCGGTCAGCGCCTTATGGAAAAACGAGCCAAGCGAATACATCGATTACTACAACTTCACGCGCGAAAACCCCGGTACTGGCTACAGCAAGATCACGGACACCTACTACTACGAATGCCGCTTCGTCTCGGGCATGCCGGACCTGAACCTGGACAACCCGGCTGTCCGGGAGGAGCTGCTGGACATCGCCCGCTTCTGGCTGGAGCGCGGCGTCGCCGGGTTCCGCCTAGACGCCGTCACCTCGTTTTACACCGGCAAACCGGAAGAGAACATCGCTTTTCTCGCGTGGCTGAACGACGCCATCAAGGCCGATTACCCCGAGGCCTACCTGGTCGGGGAAGCCTGGAGCGAAAGCGGCGCGATCGCGAACTACTACGCCAGCGGGCTGGACAGCTTCTTCAATTTCCCCTATGCCCAGGCCACCGGCCGGATTACGGGGGCGATCAACCAAAAGGACGGTTTGTCTTTTGCCCGGGGGATTGCCGCCTGGAACGAACAGATCAAGGCTGCCAACCCCCAGGCGAAGGACGCCTTGTTCCTCTCCAACCACGACCACGCCCGGTCCGCCGGGTTCCTGATGCGCAGCCTTCCCAGGCAGAAGCTGGCGGCATCGCTTTACCTGCTTGCGCCGGGCAATCCGTTCATCTACTACGGCGAGGAACTGGGCCTGACCGGTTCAGGCATCGACGAGAACAAGCGCTTGCCCATGCTCTGGACATCGGACGGCGCCGGCAGAGCGTATCCGCCGCCGGGTGCAACCCAGGCGGTCGAAGGGATCGAACCGGTCGACCGGCAGCTCAAAGACAAAGCTTCGCTGCTTGCCGCCTATCAAAAGATCCTTGCGATCAAGGCCCGCTACCCGGAGATCGCCCGCGGCGACGTGCGCGCGCTGGACGTTATGAACCCGGGTGTGGCGGTTCTGGCCATGACCGGGCCGGACCGGACGGTCTATGTCGTGCACAACCTGCTCGAAGAGAGCTGCAGCGTCGACCTGGCTGCCGGCGGCCTCTCTGCCGCGGCGCTTGACAGCCGCGAGCTGGCAGACTATCTTGTTACCCAGAGGGGTCGGCCCCGGCTGAAGGGGTCTGTCCTGACGCTTCCGCCGATGTCGACAGGCATCATTCTGGGGAGACACGAAGATGGATAATACCAAACTGGGAGTTGTCGGGCTGGGCGGCCGTGGCCGCGGCCTATTGGGCTTGTTGTGCGAGATGGAGGATGTGCAGATCAACGGCATCTGCGACCTGCGCGCCGACTTGCTCGAGCAGGGGGCGGCCATCGTCCAGGAGAAAGCCGGTCAGGCGGTCGACCGTTATACGGACTACGATGAGATGCTGGCCCGGGCGGATATCCAG
>JAAZFW010000233.1 GCA_012511525.1 Clostridiaceae bacterium | reverse complement strand
AGAACGACGCGATTGGGATGAATGACGATTGGGTGGAGGTATGAGGAGCGGTGAGAAAAAGGAACATCCTGTTGTTTGGCATATCCAATGTGGGCAAGACAACCGTCGGGATCCATTTGGCGCAGCGATTAGGCTATGCCTTCTTCGATCTCGATGATGAAGTGAAAAAATATTATATGACCACACTGGAAGCATTCGTCAATTCGGATATCCGGCATACGCGCGACAAGAAAAGAGGTCAGGTCATCCGCGAAATCATGGCGAACCCTGAAGACAAGGTGTTCGCGATCTCACCGATCTACTATGCGGTTAATTTCAACAAGTATGTCTCGCAGGAGGATGTCCTGGCCATTGAGCTCCAGGACACGCCCGAGAACATATTTGACCGTCTTGTGTTCAGCGATGAGAATGATGTGATATATCAAGATGACGATTACAAAAATCAGCACAAAAAGCACTATATCTCGGATATCAAGAAGGATATAACGTGGTATAAAAAATCATTTTCCAAGATTACGAATAAGTTTTTCGTGAACAGCGACCCCGTTGAGATTGTTGTCGACCGGATCATCAAGGCATATCAATTGGCTGATCGTGTGAATTTGTAAAGAGGTAACGCCGGGGATCTCATGTATAAGCAGCAGTCCATGCATAAAAAGCCCTCCCCTGATCGTGGGCATAGGCTTCGCAGGCCTGAGCCACCACCAGAGGAGGGCGAATATCGGATCAAACGGGCTTCAAATCAGCCGTAGAGCGGCCCGTAGGTTTCGCAGGCCCGGTAATCTGAGGCCTCCGGCTGGGTGGTGCCGAAGGCGGACCAGGCGTGCGGCCGGAAGATCTGGTCTTCCGGTACGTTGTGCATGGCGACCGGGATGCGCAGCATGCTGCAGAGCGTGATCAGTTTGGCGCCGATGTGGCCGTAGTTGAAGGAGCCGTGGTTGGCGCCCCAGTTGGCCATGACCGCGTAGACATCCTTGAAGGCGCCGTCACTGGTCGTACGCGGCACGAACCAGGTGGTCGGCCAGGTGGGATCGGTCCGCTTCTGCAAGATCTGGCTAACCTCGTCGGGCAGGACGGCTGTGTAGCCTTCGGCAATCTGCAGGACGGGGCCGAGGCCTTCGATCTTGTTCATGCGTACCAGGGTGACGGGCATCTGCGTCTGGGTCTCGAACATCGAGGAGAAACCGCCGCCGCGGAAATAGCCGTTGTCGGCCGGGCACCACTGGGTGGCCGCCAGACAGGCGTCGGCGTCTTCGCTGGTGATTTCCCAGAACGGCTTCATGACCGGGTTGCCCGCCTCGTCACGCATTGCGCCGCAGCCGTCCAGGGCCGCCGCGCCGGAGTTGATCAGGTGAATCAGGCCGTCTTCGGCCATCCCCTCCGGCTTCCAGCCGGTGACGCGCTCGATGGCCGCCGGGCTCCAATAGGTGCGCACGTCCGCAAAGACGGACGCCGAGTCCGCCAGCAGGTGGCCGAGCAGCATGGCCATGCCGTTGAGCGAATCGTTTTCGGTGGCCAGGATCATCGGCTCGCGGATGCCGTTCCAGTCAAAGGACGAATTGAGCAGCGCTTCCGAGAAGTCGTGGTTCGGGAAATGGTCGGTCCACTGGCGCTGGCCCTGGACGCCGCCCGCGATGGCGTTGCGGCCCATGGCCTCTTCGCCGAAGCCCAGTTCGGCCAGCTTCGGGTTGCCGACCATGATATCGCGGATGATCAGGGTCTGCTTGATCACGCGCTCCCACTCGGCATCTTTTTCCGCACGGCTGTGTGCGAACTGGCCGCCCTCGTTCTTGTCCCAGCCTTCCTTGCAGTAGTTCTCGCGCCAGGCCTTGGCCTTGGCGAACTCGTCGTGGTCATAGATGCCGCGGGCGATGCGGCGTTCGATCTCGACTTGGTCCAGCCACTCGGTGCGCAGCCCGAAATACTCCTGGAACATCTGCGGGTCGATCACAGAACCGGCAATGCCCATGCAGGGGCCGCCGATGTTGACATAGGACTTGCCGCGCATCGAGCCGGCGGCCAGGGCGGCCTTGGCCCAAAGCAGGATCTTCTCCCGGACATCATCCGGAATCGACGTATCGGAGGCGTCCTGAACATCGCGGCCGTAGATCGCAAATGCTGGCAGCTTGCGCTGGGCGTGGGCGGCCATGACGGCGGCCAAATAAACCGCGCCGGGGCGCTCGGTGCCGTTGAAGCCCCAGACGGCCTTGACCGTCAGGGGGTTCATGTCCATGGTTTCCGTGCCGTAGCACCAGCAGGGCGTGACCGACAGCGTGGCGGTGACATTCTCGCCTGAAAACAGGTCTTCGCAGCTGGCGGCCTCGGCGACACCGCCGATGCAGGTTTTCGCGATCACACACTCGACCGGAAGGCCATTGGCGTGGCGCAGGTTTTCGGTAATCAGGGCGGCGGCCAGCTTGGCCATGCCCATGGTCCGCTCCTCGAGCGACTCGCGGACACCCAGACGGCGGCCGTCGATGCAGGGGCGGATGCCGATCTTCGGCATGCGGCCGATCAGGCGGTTTTGGGGTTCGTTCATGTTCTGCGGCATGTACATGTCCTCCTGTGCAAATTAAAAAGGCTGTGCGTAACCTGAAGATCCAGATATTTACTCACCTATATTGTACCCCGTAGAGGTAGATAAAACATGGATAAAATGTAATTTTAATGGAAAAAACGGAAAACTGCTGGCGTACACATGGGCTTTTTCAGGCACAGACGTATCCAGTTGATCCGGTGCAAACATGGAGAAACCGCTAATCCAACGCTGCTTCGGCCATTGCTTCCAGGTTCTGCGCTGACACGTTGGGCAAGAGTGCTTCGTGGCTGGGCGAGACGATGTAGTTGGGACCGAAGATGTCGCGCAGCCGGTGGACTTCGTCTTTGACCTGCTGCGGGGTGCCGAACGGCAGCAATCGCTGGGTGTCCACGCCGCCGATAAAGACGATCTTGCCGTTGTAGCGGCGCGCCAGGCCCTCCGCGTCCATGTCCCGGGCCAGAGCCTGGATCGGGTGCAGGGCGTCGACGCCGGCATCGATCAGGTAAGGGATCGCCCGGTTGATCGCCCCGCAGGAGTGCAGGACGACCTTGAGTCCGAAGCGCTTGGCCTGCTCGGTAAAACGGACGAAATAGGGCATGACAAAACGCTCGAATAGGGCTGGCGACACCAAAAGGTCCTGTTGGCTGCCAAAATCGTTGCCGAAGAAAATGGCGTCGATCCGGTCGGCGACCTGGCCTAGCCAGATCTCGTTCGCATCCAGATAAAACTGCACGATCCGTTCTGTCACGGCGTCGACGACCTCCGGATCGGTGTACATCTTGACAAAATAGTTGTCCATACCAAAAAAGTCGGCAGCGATGTGGAAAAAGCAGGACCACAATCCAGACAGGACGCCCAGGCCGTCTTTTTCCGCACGGTCCAGCGCCGCATGGGCCTGGCTGAAGTCCAGGTACCGGGTCTCTGGCCAGGGGAAACGGTCAACCTCATCAACCGACTCGCAAGCGGCGAAGACGCCGCCCTCGTTCAGGGAGTGCTTGACTTTGCCGCCCATGATGTCGAACATTGGCTTCTTGTCAGGGTGCTGCCAGCAGTGGCAGGCTTCCGGCATGACCCAGACGAAGGTGTCTCCCAGCCGTCGGGACAGCCCGTAGTCGTCGGCAACGCCGAAATAGTCACGGTAGGCCGGCATACTGTCCGGGTGCGGATTGCCGTGCCAGAAGCCGTTGCGGTCGCTGTTGCGCTCGAGGATTTTTTGGAATAATTGGCGCTGCTGCATAAAAACCTCCGTACAGGACGAAAAATGCGGATATCGCCTCAATCAGAATATACCTGATAAAGATCGAAAACGGCAAGACTTCGTTCCGGGTGTCTCCCGGCTGGAATCAGGCATACTCCCGGACTCGGCAGCGGAAATGGCAGTAGTTCTCGAAGCTGACTTCCTCTGGTACGCCATGGTCACAGACGGGGATATAGCCGCCGCGCTTGAATAGTACCGGTAAAATCCGATCCATCTCGCGATCGATCGCGTCTTTGCCCTGGGCCAGGATCCGCTTGTCGATTCCGCCGCGCATGAGCAAGTCCGGGTAATCGGCACCGACAGCGACGACATCACAGCCGGAGGCGACTTCGAAAGGACTCATGTAGTTCATGCCGGTTTCGCGATAGACATCGATGACCGGAATGCTGTTGCCGTCCGTATCGATCTGGATAAACAGCGTGCGTGCCCGGTCCAGCTGACGCTGGCGCGTGTTCGCGATTAACTGCTGATAGTAGGGGAACAGGAATTCGCGCATCATGTCCGGCGAGATCAGCGGCCCGTGGTTGAAGCATATATCTTCGGCCAGAAAGATTTCGTCAATTGTGACCGCCTGCTGGTGGCGGGCGACGACCGCGTCGGCCAGGTTCAGCCAGGTTTGCATGCAGTCGTGGATCAGAGCCGGATCGTCATAGACCATGTAGAGCAGTTCGACAGGCCCGATCAGGCTGCGCAGATACATGTAGCCGCCGATCAGGTTCTGGACGATCACCTTACCCTGGCGAGCCGCGTCGGCCGCCCCGCACATCTTGGCGGCAAAGGCGTCGCCGAACCGCTCCGGGCTGGCTGGATTCAAGCGCCACTTGACGCTTGTTTCCCACGTATGCATGTCCTTGACCGGGTGGTCGACATACTCAGGCATGAAGCCGTTGCGCCGACCCTTGAAGAACAGCACCTTGCGTCCCGCATGATCCTGGGCCAGGTCGTAGTCGCCCCTGTCTTCGAGCACGATCTGCTCGTATTCAGGAATAAAAGCCGCTTCGCACCAGCCCAGGCCACCGAGTGAAAAACTGCCGCTTTCCTCGAAGCCGAACGTTTCCATCATCCATTGTTCTTCCTGGGCGCGATCGCTGAAACGGGGCATGTGCCCCTCCTGCTGCCAACGCTCCTGGGTGAAAAAACCAAATTCCTGCTGGATAAAAGGGGCTTCGGTCTT
>JAAZFW010000232.1 GCA_012511525.1 Clostridiaceae bacterium | reverse complement strand
GGCGCAGGTCGGCGCAGGGCGGCAACGGGTCGTCCTTGAGGTGCAGAACCGCCAGGATCGTGAACAGCGGCCAGGCATGCGATAGTGTCAATTGCGCCGCGACATTCAGCTTGGGGTAGCGCAAGCGTCGGGTGTCGGCCCGGTCGGGCGAGGGAGCCAGCTGAACCTGGCTTATAAAACTCGTGTCACAAAGGACAGATGTCTGCCCGCAGGCGCCCGTTCTGTCCGGGCATCCCAGCAGCAGCGCCATGAACGCGGCGTCCCCGGCATAAAGGAAGCCGGCCGGGAGGGTGTTTGGGGCCGATGACGGCCAAATGGCGACAGACCTGTCCCGGCGGTCGAGACCAAGGCAAACCGGATCGCCCGGTCTGAGCGTGCAGGCCAGCGTTTTATACGGTTCGCGGCAGCAATAGGCGACACCGGTGTCGTAACGATAACTGACCGGCCCTGCCGTCAGGCCGAACCGGCTGGAAAAATCACGGGCACGCCGGTCGGCTTCGTTCGGCTCCGGTTCAGAAATAATCATACAAGCCGTTTTTCTTGCGGCTGAGGAATCGGCACAAAAGGTCCATGCGCCGCGCATCCATGTCGGGCCGGATCTGGATGTCGGGATGTCCGGCCAAATCCTCCAGCCCCTGGACGCCCAGCAGGAGCGTCGCCAATATGCCGTTGCGGACCGTGATGTCCGCGGTCGGACCGGGATCATCCAGCCGCTGGGCGATCTGGCCTGGCCGGGCAAGGTCCACCTGGTAAAGCCCGCTGTTTTCAGGCAGGAAATCGTCCTTGATCCGCCAGGTCACGCACGTTGAACCGCCGGTTTCTCCGGCCAGAGCGCGAACCTCGCGGACCAGCCATTCCGGACGGCCGAGCGCTGACAAGGCCTTGCCGGCATGGACGACACGGCTCTGGCCGCCGATTTCCAGCTGGTGCTTGAGCGGACGCGGCTCCGCGAAATAGTGGGTCAGATCCAGGTGCGTCGGTACCTGCAGGCTAATCGTGGCGTACTGGTCGGCAAACCCGCCCAGGAAAGCTAAAAGGCCTGTCAGTCCGGATGGACCGGTGACCGCCCAGTCTTGAATGCGCAAGGTGTCCTTGCCGCCTTCGGCGACGGTCTTGAACACGGCGTAGGCTTCTTCCCGCCCGGGTTCTTGCTGCCAGATGTAGACATGCTGCTGTTCCTGCCAGCGGTCCTGTTCCAGCAGGCGGTCCCAGAGCCCTTTCGTGCGCCGGACAGGCCCGTTGGTCCCGGCCGTGAAGCACGCATAGATACTTTCGACCACAGGCCGGTCTTCCGGCCGGTAATGGCGGATCTGGCCGCGGCCGGGCAGCGAGCGAAGATCGCCGGCCGGCAGTTCGACCCGGAATCGGCGGCAGCCTGGCCCGTAGCCGAACTTGGCATAGAACTGGAACGAGAAAGGATAGAGATAGGAGAACACCGTCCCTTCTTCCCGCTCCTGGTGCAGCAGGCGGTCCATAATCGCCCGGATCGCACCCTGGCGGCGGTATTCGGGCAAGGTCGCCACGCCCCCGATGCCGCACATCGGGACCGCCTGGCCTTCAAAGGCGATGTTATACTTGATGCCGGTCACAACGGCGGCCAGCGTGTCGCCGGAAAATGCCCCCCAGACGCGTCGCGCGGGATCGCCGACTGACGGGTCCGGCAGCGGCCGGTCAGGCGCTAGGCCGGTCTCGGCCAGCAGCTGGCGATAGCGCTCCGGCGAGCGGAATGCCGTTGCGGTGACTCGGGCAGCCGCCAGAGCCTCCGCGGCCTTGCTCATGTCCAGTTGACGAACCTGCATGCGGGATCCTCCTGGCGAAAGTGCGGTCAGCGGATCGTTACCGGCTGGCCGCTCCGGTCGGACTGGTAGAGGGCCAGCAAGGTCTTCAGTGCCAAACTGGCGCTGGAAAGGCCGATCGGGAAAGGAGCCTGACCGGGTTCGAGACTGGCGTAGAAAGCGCTGATCAGGCGCTGGTGGCCCAGGCCCCAGCAAGCTTTGCCGTTCTGGGCCGCTGCCGCCGCGGGTTCCGGCAGCGGTACGAAAGCCGGACTGGCTGCGAGCAGTTCATCAAGGGTTTTCTGAGCCTGGGGCTGGCCGTTCCGATCGAGCAGCTGGATCGCGTCGCCCTCCAGGCGCAGCCGGCTGCTGGTGCAGTCCAGTTCGAGGAAGACCGGCGCATCGGCCCCGTAGGCGGTGGTGGCATAGAAAACGGCCCGAGCGCCGCTTGCCAGCTCAATATGCATCTCGGCCGTATCCTCGACCTCGATTTCTTCCCGCAGGTGGCGGTTGGCGATGGTGCCTTCCACCCGGACCGGGCGGCCGGCCAGCAAGAGCAGCAGGTCGAGGGTATGGATCGCCTGGTTGATCATCACGCCGCCTCCCTCGGTGGCCCAGCGGCCGCGCCAGGCGGCCTGGCCGTAATAGGCGGCGTCACGTTTCCAGGTGACAAAGGCCCGCGCGGTCCGCACCGGTTCCAGTTTGCCGGTCTCGAGCAGGTGGCGTGCCTGCTGCGACGCCAGGTTGAAGCGGTTCTGGAAACAGACCCCCAGGCTGCGGTCACTGGCCCCGACAGCTGCCTCCAGCGCGGCCAAATCGTCCAGCGAGATGGCCGGCGGCTTTTCCAGCACGACATGACAGCCGTGCCGCAAGGCCTCGACGGCCAGCGGAACGTGCGTGTGGTGCGGGGTGCAGATGTGGACCACGTCGATCTTATGCCCGGCCAGCAGCTCGCCGAGGCTAGCATAGCAGGCGATCTGGCTGTCCGGGGCAAACAAGCCCAGCAGGCGCCTGGCGGCACCGGCGTCCGGGTCGGCCAGGGCAACCAAGCGAACTGATTCAAGCGATTGCAAAGCCTGGACGTGCATCGGCGCGATCGCGCCGCAGCCGGCCAGGGCAACGGTCCGTTGCTTGTTGACACGTGAGTTTGTCATGAAGAGCCTTCTTTCTGCTGTCGTTTTCAGGCCAGGTAGGGCGCGGCCAGCTGCCGGATCGCGGCCACCGCCGCGGCAAAGGCCGCCGGGCCGTCGGCAAAGACAAATTCGTCACTGGCGGACAGGACCGGGCCGCTGTCCTTTTCCAGCTTCTCGCGGCCGGCAAACAAGGTCAGGTGGGGTTCGACCGACAGGAATCGGTCGCCGCCCTTGCCGTTCATCAGGGCCAGGATGTCGGCGATATGCCCATCGCCCGCCCCGGCCGGCACGACACGGCGGTCCTTGAGACGCACATCCTTGATGTGTACGTATTCGATCCAAGGCAGCAGTTGACGCATCGCTTCGAGCGGGTCGGTGCCGACCTGGAGGAAATTGGCCGGGTCCAGGATGCCTTTCAGCTTGCCGTCCAGGGCCTCGAACAGGTCGAGACAGCGTTCCAGCGTATCGCCGTAGATATCTTTTTCGTTTTCGTGCAGCAGCGTAACGCCTTCCTGGGCCGCCAGATCGAGCATGCGCCCGAGGCGGTCGACCACCTCGCCGCGGCAATCCGCGGCACTTTGGCCTTGAGGCAGGTAGAAGCTGAAGATGCGGATCAGGGTCGTATCCAGGGTCCGGGCGTGGCCGCACAACCGCTTGACCATCTCCGCAACCGGTTCGAAGGGCTCGTCCAGGCGCGTCTTGCCGAGGGGCGATCCGAGACAGGAGACCCCGATTCCGCTGTCGGACAATTTAGCTGCGGCCGATCGGGCTTCCCCGTCGGTCAGCGAGCCGATGTTTTTGCCGTCGATCTGGCGCAGTTCGACATAGCGCATGTCATTTTGCTTGAGGACCGCGATCTGGCGGTCGAGTTCGACCGCTGCCTCATCCGCAAATCCGCTTAAGAAAAACCGTGTCATAGGCACCTCCAGCCTGCGGGGCGCAAGCCATGACCGGTACTGCGCCCACCCTTTGATTCACGCTCATTTTATCGGTATACTGACGCAAGAAGGATGTCGAAATTGCCGATATTTTTGCGTATCTTGCGCTTCGCGGCGCACCGGCAGGCATCCAGGAGGATTAACCATGGCTGTGCTGGCCCAGATGAACCGCTCGCATCTATTCTACCACCATTCGGTAGACGATCAACCAGGATCGGGCACCCGTCATTGCCACGCGCTCTACGAGATGTACTTTTTCATCAGCGGCTCCGGCACCTATTACATCGCAGGCAGCCGCATCCACTTGAGCCCCTACACCCTGATCCTGATGCGCCCGGCCGCCTACCACTACTTCCATGTCACGGGCGACAGCGCCTATGAGCGCTGCGCGCTGCATTTCCACGCCGACATCCTGCCCCAGGAAGACCGTGCTTTCCTTTTGGAGACCTTCTCAGGCCGCGATAAGAATCCGGCCGATCCGGTGGTGCTGTCCGTTCAGAACAACCCGGAGCTGAGCGGCGCTTTCCGGCGCATGGACAAGGCCTGCCTGCTCCCGGAGGACGAAAGCCGGCCTATGAGCCAGGCTATCCTGACTGAGATCCTGATCCTGGTCATGGGGCTTAGGCGCCGGCCGTACCCGCTGGAGGAGCCGGCCCGCCTGGTCACGCGCACGCTGGTCAGCGAGATCATCGCCTACCT
>JAAZFW010000231.1 GCA_012511525.1 Clostridiaceae bacterium | reverse complement strand
GTCCGGCACCACGAGCGGTTTTTCCAGGCGCGTCAGCAAGATGACGGTCACAAGCAGGATTCCCAGCGATAGCAGGATAAAGAAAACCAGCAGGGAACGGCCCAGCGTCGGGTGGATGTCAAGGCCGAGACGCACCAGCTGCGCCGCCTGGTTGACCATCAGGACGACAAAGGAGATGAGCCCGACAATGGCTGCCAGCAGCAGCAGGCCCTTGTAGGGCTTACGGTCCGCATGCACTGACCCTGGCTTGTCCTGACGCATTTTGCACCTCCTGGAACCGGTTGCCGGATGCCGCTGCATCCGGATGTGCCCATTATAGTACAATTGCTCCGGCATGTGACAGCCCGGCCGGATGTGCTAAAATGATGACAGGTTCACAAGCATGGGGGTGGTTTCGATGATCGATGCGGAAAAAGTCCGGCAGGTGATGGAGCAGACGGGGGCCGATGAGCAGGCCGCCCGATCGGCCCTGGAAACCAGCGACGGCGATGTCGCCATCGCCGTGCGCATCATCCGATCCTATCGGCTCCGCGAGGAGACGGCCGGGCAGGAACAAGCCAAGGCCCGCCAGAGTGCGCCTGCTGCCGACGAGATCCTTTCGGCGATCAAGGAGATCTGGAAGCGCGGCAACGCCAGCCGCCTGGACATCGCCAAGAACGGCCGCGTCGTTCTCAGCGTCTCGCTGGTCGTGGGGACGATCGGGTTTGTCCTCGCCCCGGTTGCGGCCCTGATCGGCCTGGGCACGGCCCTGATCACCGATTACACGATTACCGTCGTCATGGACGACGGCACCGTGATCAACGTCTGCGACTTTGCTGTCAGCCGTAAAAAAGAAACGCCGCCCGACGAGGCGGCGGCCGAATGAGCGCAGGCTGGCTGACCGTCCTGCTGGTTGTGCTGGGCTATGGCCTGGGCAGCATCAACAGCGCTTTGCTGGTTTGCCGCCTGCTTGGCCTGGACGATATCCGCCGCCATGGAAGCGGCAACGCCGGTATGACCAACATGCTGCGCATTTATGGCAAGAAAGCCGGTGCGCTGACCGCATCCGGCGATCTGCTCAAGGCGATTGCGGCCGTCCTGGCGGCGCGCGCCGTCACACTTGCGGCCGGATCTGCGCTGCCGTTCGATCCGGGTTACCTCTGCGGCCTGTTTGTCCTGGTCGGGCACATCTGGCCGGTTTTTTTCGCGTTCAGGGGCGGAAAGGGCGTCATGCCGGCTCTGGGCGTCATCCTGCTGGTCGACCCGATCGTCTTTGTGCTGCTGGCTGTTGCAGCGATCATTGTTTTTTGGGTCCGCCATACCATATCGCTGGTCTCGATCACGGCCGCCATTCTGGTCACACCGCTGACATTGGCCATCGACCTGCTCGAGGGCGTCAACCCGTTCTGGGACACCTTATTCGCGCTGCTTTTCGCCATGCTCGTGATCGTCTCGCACCGGGAGAACATCCGTCGCCTGCAGACACACAAAGAAGGACCGCTCTGGCCCGATGAGAAAAGTCAGGATCGGAAACCTTAAATGGCTTTCGATTTGCGCGGGGGCAGCGGAAAGAAGCAACTGGTCCGGGCCTTGTAGGTTTCCCAGTCCGGCCGGCCGGCGTATTTTTTCTCCAGCATCGGGACACCGGAGACGAACAGCAAGAAAAGCGTGATCACCAGCGGGCTGATCACCAGCCAGAGGCGCTGCCCATGGCTGGCAGCCATCAGGAAAATACCCCACCAGAGCAGGGATTCGCCGAAATAGTTGGGATGGCGCGTGTAGCGCCAAAGGCCGGTCGTGATCAGCTTGCCGCGGTTGGCCGGGTCGGCCTTGAACCGGCGCATCTGGCGATCGCCGACCGCTTCGAAGCCAAAGCCGGTCAGCCAGACGAAAAGGCCGATGGTCGTCAGCCAGGTCCAGCCGGGCTGGCCCTGCAGGTTGAGCACGATAGACGGCAGGTTGATCACGAAATTGAGCGCCATCTGGAGCAGGTAGATCTGGACGAACATGCGCAGCTCGAAGGTTGCCGGGTTCCAGCTCTTACGCATGTTGGCATAGCGGTAATCCTCCGCCTTGCCCCAGTTGCGCCGGGCGAGAAACCAGGTCAGCCGCAGCCCCCAGACGGCAACCAGCGCCGTGACAACCAGGGGCAGGGCGCCGGCTGGACGGCCGAGCAGCAGCGCGACGAGGGAAGAGAAGACAAAGCCAAGTCCCCAGAAGACATCGACCAAACCGTTGTTCTTCTGGCTGCGGGCGAACAGGTAGGCGGCTGCAAAGAAGAAGAACAGGGCAGCCAGGACGATCAGGATGTTCATGACGGGTTCGCCTCCTCGGTTTGGGCCTTTTCAAGGTAGGCGACGGCGACGGCGCCCTTGCCGGCGAAAAGGGTCACGACGGACGAGATATCCGTGATGTAGAGCGGTTCCATACCGGTGAACCGGACCATGTCCTGGCGCAGCGTTTCGACGCGTTCACCGCCGTCGGCATGGACGATCACGTACGATTCCATCTTTTGCCGCTTCAATGATTTCCGGAAGATGCGGTTGTTCATCTTGACGGAAAAGGCAACCCCCTTGATCGAGCCCTCGCCGGACGGCTTGATCGTCACCAGCGGCTTGAACTGGAGCTTGATCAGCAAATTCCCGATCCGCTCGGAGACGCGCCCGGAACGGGCCATCGGCTCGATGTCCAGGACGCTGACCAGTATTTTAGCTCTGGCCTTGAGCGCTTCAAGCTGCGTGACGATGATATCGAGGGGCTGGCCGGCTTCGGCGAGCTCGACAGCCTTTTTGACCAGCAGGCCTTCCGCTCCGGAATTGACCTTGGTGTCGATCAGGGCGACGCGGCCGGCATCGTCGCCCAGCGTGTCGATGGCTTCGCGGAACCGGCTCCAGGTGCCGCTCATCTTGGATGAGACGGTCAATACCAACACCTGGGAAAAGCGCTTGAGCAGGGGTTGGAGCAGGGCGAGCACCTGTTCGGTGTTGGGCTGTGCCGACGAAGCCCGGCTGAGGTGCGTGTACAGGTAATCGTGGTCGATCGTGACCTTGTCGAGGAAGCTGACCTCGTCGATCACGATGTTGATCGGCACCTGGAAGATGCGGTGGTTAAAGATATAGTCCTGGGGCAGGTCGGCGATCGAGTCGGTCACGATCGCGATGCGCTCTTCAAACACCCCGGCCAGCAGGTTTTGCTGGACCATATCATCCGCTTTCTGCTCCAGAACCTTGCCCTGACCGGCCACCGCCTTGACCACGTTCCAGGGTTCGTTGGTATGCAGGTGGACGCGCACCAGGGTGTCGGCAGACGCGATCAGCAAGCAGTCGCCGCGATCTTTGAGCGTTTCGCGCAGCGCGTCCTGGTTGAGGTTCGGGCAGTCCGCCAGAACTTCGGTACAATAGCGGAAGGGGATCGTCTCATGCTCGCTGAAGCGATGGATGTCGTCTTCTACATCCGGCAGGACGACATCCTGGCTTTGTTCCAGGCTGAGACTGACCTTGCCGGACAGCGCCTGAACAAAGCCCTCCATGAAATAGTAGAAACCGAGCGCGCCCGCGTCGACAAGCCCAAGGGTCTTCAGAGCCCGCAAGTTGTACCGGGTTTCTTCCAGCGCCTGGCGGATATGTGCCAGCGCCGACTCGAACAGCTCGAGCGGCGATTTGTGCTGGCTGAGCGCCTCGCGAAAGCTGACGGCCCAGGCGCGCATCACGGTGATGACCGTGCCCTCGACGGCGTTCTCCAGCGACTTGTAGGCCTTGTTGTACGCTTCTTGGAAATAAACCGCCAGTTCCGCCAACGTCACGGCATCTTTTTCCGCGCTTTCCAGATACATGCCGTTGAAATACTGGGAGAAGATCACGCCGGAATTGCCGCGGGCGCTCATCAGGGCCGATCGGGCGATCTCCCGCAGCGTCTCGCGCACACTGGGATGCACCGAGGCATGCGTGAGGATGTAGTTCATGGTGTGGGCCAGGTTGTTTCCGGTGTCGTAGTCGATCACCGGAAAGACGTTGATCCGGTTGAGGTCTTCGCGCCGGGCCCGGATGCTGGCGGCCCCGTGCAGGATCGCCTGGTACAGCCGTTCGCTGGTAATCGTGTCGGTCATGAGAACCTCCCGCTGATCCAGGTTGTGGCGGCAGCCGTCATGCTGGATATGAATGTGCCCCAAGCCAGGTCGATCACGGTGATCGAGACCGGCCAGTCGCGCAGAGTGGCCAGGTTGGTCAGGTCATAGGTCGCGTAGGTAACCAGCCCGAACAGGGCGCCGGCACCGAGCGCGTAGAGGACCGACTGCTTTTCGACCGCCGGGTTGATCACGAAAAAGACCATGGCGATGATAAACAGCAGGTAGAAAATAACGGCGGCAGGCACGTTGGTTTTGGCCGCCATCAGGTGACCGAGCTTTTCCTTGTAGAGGTTCCTGGCAATGAACACCAGCCAAACCAGGTCGATGAGGGTGAAAACAACCGCTGCGATCAGGACGTGCTTGATAAATGACATAACGAGCTCCTGCTTTCTGCCTGGGAAGGCCGGTATGAAGTTCTTTAAATCGATCAGTTGCGCAAAGCATGCTGATTAATTTAATCGTACCGGACGAATAGCTTAATTACAAGTGAAAAAATCACATGGGAAGGCCGCAAAATGGCGGTTACACCGGCTCTGAATCCGTCAGGCGATAGCCGACGCCGACTTCGGTCACGATCAGCTGCGGGCTGGCGCTGTTCTTTTCGATCTTGCGGCGCAGGCTGGCCATGAAGACGCGGACGTTGCTGGTGTCTGCGCTCTCGTAGCCCCAGACCTCGCGCAGGATAAAGCGGTGAGTCAGAACTTTGCCTTCGTGTTTGATCAGGAGCTGGAGCAGCTTGAATTCGATCGGGGTCAGGTGGACGTCCTGGTCGTCGATCTGGACCACGTGCCGGTCGAAATCGACGGTCAGGCAGCGGTTGCGGTAGATCGGGCTGGCCGGCTGCGGGCTCGAGCGGGTCAGAAGACTGCGTTCGGCAACCCGGACCCGCGCCAGCAGTTCGCCCATGTGAAAGGGCTTGGTGATGTAATCGTCGGCGCCGAGGTCGAGCGCTTCGATTTTTTCAAATTCCTGGCCGCGCGCCGATACGACCAGAATCGGCAGCGTGTCATGCTGGCGCAGTTCGGAGATGATTTCCAGCCCGTCGCGGTCCGGCAGCCCCAAGTCGAGCAAAATGATGTCCGGATGGTTTGATGTGTAATAGAACAGGCCGCTGGCCGCCGTATCCGCGACCAGAACCGTATAGCCATGCTTTTGCAGTGACACGGCCAGGAAGTTGGCGATGTACTTGTCATCCTCGATGATCAGGATCGTGCAACGTTCGCTCATGCTTCAGCCTCCTTGGGCAGTGTGAAGACAAAACGCGATCCGTGCGGCAGGTTCGGCTCGACTCGGATCGCACCGCCGTGAGCGACGACGATCGCTTTACAGATCGCAAGGCCCCGGCCGATGCCGCGTTTGCCGTCCGTGATGCCCTGGTCCAGTGTGACGAAACGGTCGAAGAGCGTCTGGCGGATGCTCGGATCGATACC